>CAXTVL010000361.1:0-2898 GCA_964247515.1 uncultured Acetobacteraceae bacterium
GTCGCCGAGACACTGGCCGACCGCGCCGGACACGCGATGGCGACCTTCGCGGCCGGCCACCCGGAGGGGCGCCTGCTGGTGGTGGCCGGAGGCGTGGCCGCCAACGCCACGTTGCGCGCGGCGTTGGACGCGGCCGCCGCGCGGCACGGCTTCCGGATGCTGGCGCCGCCGCTGCGGCTGTGCGGCGACAATGCGGTGATGGTCGCCTGGGCCGGGCTCGAGCGCCTGCGGCTCGGTCTCACGGACGAACTCGACTTCGCGCCGCGCCCGCGCTGGCCGCTGGAGCGGCTGTCCGAGGGACCGTGATTTCGGTTGCAAAACGCCGCGCAACGCGGCATAGATGCCGCGCGGTCGGAGCGGCCCGACCGAAGAGGGTTGGCCCCTGCCATGGCGACGATGATTTCCGAGGTGTTCGCGGCGTTCAAGTCGGCCGGCGTCGCCGACGACAAGGCGCAAGCGGCGGCCGAAGCGATGTCGGCCCAAGGCGAGCGGCTGACCGACGTGCGCGACGAGCTGCGGCAGGAGATCCACAGCGTACGGGACGTGTTGCGGCACGAGATCCACAGCGTACGGGACGAGTTGCGGCAGGAAATCCACGACCTGCGAGACGAAATGCGGCAGGACAGTCGCGGGGTGCGGGACGAGTTGCGGCAAGAAATGCGCGACGTGCGGGAGGAGGCGCGACAGGACAGTCGCAGCGTGCGGGACGAGGCGCGGCAGGC
Organism: uncultured Acetobacteraceae bacterium; assembly: GCA_964247515.1. GTDB lineage: Bacteria > Pseudomonadota > Alphaproteobacteria > Acetobacterales > Acetobacteraceae > CAVRQM01. The sequence goes on from CAXTVL010000361.1 coordinate 723, forward strand.
ATCGGCCGAGCTGCGCGGCAGCGTGCGATTGCTGCAATGGCAGGTGCTGTCGCTGTTCGGCATCCTCGCCGTCGTGTTCTGGATGCTGTTCCGCGTCGCGGCGAAAGTGGGCGCGCTGCCCGGCTGACACGATGCGAGCATGACCGATCCGAGCCCCGATGCCACCCGCTTCCGCCAGGCGCGCGACAAGGTGCGCTGGAGCAACCGCACCATCGCGGACGAATTCCGGTGCGACGAGCGCATGGTCCGGCGTTGGGCCAACGGCGAGAGCGCGATCCCCGCGATCGTGCTGGAGCACATGATGTACCTGGAGCAGGCGCACAGCAGGCCGGCGCCGCAAGACTGGCGCAAGCGCCGACGCCGGGCGGCGCGACCGGAGACGACGCCATGAACGACGACCGGCGACTGCCGTCAGTTTCCGGTCGCGGGACCGGGGTCGCTGCCACCGAGCAGCGGCTGGCCCGGCGGCACCCGGCCTGACCGCTCGCGGCGATGAACTACCGGCACGCCTACCACGCCGGCAACTTCGCCGATTGCGTGAAGCACGCGCTGCTGGTCTGGCTGCTGCGGGCGCTGGCGCGCAAGCCGGCCGCGTTCTTCGCGCTCGACACCCATGCCGGCACCGGGCGCACCCTCCTCGACCAAGGCCCGGCGAGCCGCACCGGCGAGTGGCGGGACGGCATCGGCCGGCTGCTGGCCGACCCCGCCCCGGAGCTGGCCGAGTACGTGGCGCTGGTGCGCGGACTCGGCCTGTATCCCGGCAGCCCGCTGCTGGCGCGCGCCCTGCTGCGCGAGCGGGACCGGCTCGCCTGCTGCGAGCTGCACCCCGAGGACGCCGCCGCGCTGCGCCGCCGCTTCGCGGGCGACCGGCAGGTGGCGGTGCATCGGCGCGACGGCTGGGAGGCGCTGCGGGGCCTGCTGCCGCCGGCGCAGAAGCGCGGCCTGGTGCTGATCGCCCCGCCCTACGAACAGCCCGGCGAGTTCGCCCGCGTGGCCGACGGCCTGGCCGTGGCGCAGGCGCGGTTTCCGGCCGCCGTGCTGGCGGCGTGGTACCCGATCAAGCACCGCGCCCCGCCGCGCGAGTTCCACCTGGCGTTGCAGGCGTCCGGCCTGCGCGACGTGCTGGCCGCCGAACTGTGGCTGCGCGAGCCGGTGGACGCGGCCCGGCTCAACGGCTGCGGCCTGGTCGTGGTCAACCCGCCCTACCCGTTCGAGGACGCGGCGCCCGCGATCCTGGCCGCCCTGCTGCGGGCACTGGGCCACGGCGAGCCCGGCCAAGGCACGGCGCTGCTGCGGCTGGCCGCCGAAAGGGTGCGCGTGTAAGCAGCCGGCATGTTGCGGGGCATCCTGACCGTCGGCGGCTGGACCATGCTGAGCCGCGTGCTGGGTTTCGCCCGCGACATCCTGATCGCCGACCTGATCGGCGCCGGCCCCGTCGCCGACGCGTTCTTCGTCGCCAACCGGCTGCCCAACCTGTTCCGCCGACTGTTCGGCGAGGGCGCGTTCAACGCCGCCTTCGTGCCCGCCTTCGCCGGCCTGCTGAGCGCCGAGGGCGAGGCGGCGGCGCAGGCGTTCGCCGAGCAGGCGGTGGCGGTGCTGGGCTTCTGGCTGCTGGGCCTCACCGTCGCGGGCGAGCTGTTCATGCCGCAGTTGATGGCGGTGATGGCGCCCGGTTTCGCCGACGTGCCGGCCAAGTTCGCGCTGGTGGTCGAGCTGAGCCGGATCACCTTCCCGTACATGCCGCTGATCTGCCTGACGGCGCTGCTGTCCGGCGTGCTCAACGGGCTGGACCGCTTCGCCGTCGCCGCCGCGGCGCCGGTGATCTACAACATCACCTCGATCGGCTTCATGCTGGGCCTGATCGCCGTGGTGCCGACCGAGGGGCACGCGCTGGCCTACGGCGTCAGCGTCTCCGGCGTGTTCCAGTTGGCGTTGGTGGTCTGGGGCGTGCGCCGCGCCGGGATGCGCATCCACGTGCCCCGGCCGCGCCTCACGCCCCGGATGCGGATGCTGCTGCGCCGCATGGGGCCGGGGCTGCTGGGCGCCGGGGTGACGCAGCTCAACCTGTCGGTCGACGTCATCATCGGCAGCCTGCTGCCGGCCGGCACCGTCTCCGTCCTGTACTATGCCGACCGCGTCAACCAGTTGCCGCTGGGCACCATCGGGCAGGCGGTCG
>CAXTVL010000361.1:2908-3428 GCA_964247515.1 uncultured Acetobacteraceae bacterium
GCCCGCCCCCGTCCCCGCCCACACCCAGCCCGCCGCCGACACCCCGGGCCCCGGGGCCACCCGCGGGCCGGGGGCCGCCACCGCGCTGCTGCCGACGCTGTCGCGGCTGGTCGGGCGCGGCGACGACGAGGGCGCCCGCGCCACGCTCAACCGGGCGCTGGAATACGCGCTGGTGCTGACGCTGCCGGCCTCGGTGGCGCTGATGGCGAGCGCCCAGCCGATCATCGCCACGCTGTTCGGGCGCGGCGCGTTCGGCGCCCACGCGGTGCTGCTGTCGGCGCAGTGCCTGGCCGCCTACGCCCTTGGCTTGCCGGCCTTCGTCATCGTGAAGGTCCTGGTGCCGGGCTTCTTCGCGCGCGGCGACACCAGCACGCCGGTCAAGATCGGCATGGCCGCGGTCGCGTTCAACCTGGCGCTCAACCTCGCCTTCATGCGCCCGTTCCAGCATCTCGGCCCGGCGCTCGCGACCTCGCTCGCCGCCTGGGCCAACGTGATCGCGCTGGCGGCGGATCGCGAAGTC
>CAXTVL010000362.1:0-3426 GCA_964247515.1 uncultured Acetobacteraceae bacterium
GTTCGGGGGCACGTCACGGGAACCGGACACCAGTGGGTCAAGGCCGGCCATGACGATCTTCTCATCCTGTCCCATGTTCGGTCGGGGCGCGGCATGAACCCGATCCACCTGACGCCGGGCGACCTCGCCATCGCGGCGACGCTGATCGTGCTCGACGGCGCGCTGTCGGCGGCGCTGCGGCTCGGCCTCACGCGCCAGCTCGCCATCGCGACCGCGCGCATGGTGCTGCAACTGCTGTTCATCGGCCTCGTGCTGCGGCAGGTGTTCGCGCTTGCCTCGCCGCCGGTGACGCTGCTGGTGGTCGCGGTGATGGTGACGATCGCCGGGCGCGAGGTGGCGGTGCGGCCGAAGCCGCGGCTGCTGCGGCTCGCCAACTCCCCCGCCGGCGCCGCCGCGGTCGCCGTCGCCACCGCCGTCACCAGCGTCCTGGCGCTGACCACGGCGCTGCGGCCGCAGCCCTGGTACGACGCCCGCTACGCCATCCCGCTGGCCGGCATCATCCTGGGCAACGTGCTCAACGCCGCCAGCCTGGCGCTCGACAGCCTGCTCGGCGGCGTGCTGCGCGAGCGCCCGGCGATCGAGGCGCAACTGGCGCTGGGCAGCACGATCAACCAGGCGATGGCGCAACTGGTGCGCGCCTCGATCCGTCGCGGCCTGCTGCCGATCATCAACGCGATGTCGGCCTCGGGCGTGGTCACGCTGCCGGGGATCATGACCGGGCAGATCCTGGCCGGGCTCGACCCGATGGAGGCGGTGCGGTACCAGATCCTGCTGATGTTCCTGATCTCGGGCGGAGCCGGCCTGTCGGCGGTCGCGGTGGTGTTCCTGGCGCTGCGGCGGCTGACCGACGAGCGCCAGCGGCTGCGGCTCGACCGGCTGGTCAACGGGGCGAAGCGGGGCTAGGACCGGCGCCGCCACCAGGAGACACGCCATGGCCGACATTGCGCTGACGATCGCGCCACCGCTCAAGGAGTTCATCGCGACCGAGGCGCTGCCCGGCACCGGCATCGCCGAGGCGGCGTTCTGGGACGGCTACGCCGGGCTGCTGGATCGCTTCACCGTCCGCAACGCCGCCTTGCTGGCCCGGCGCGACGAGTTGCAACGGCAGGTCGACGCCTGGCACGAGGCGCATCGCGGCGTGCCGGACGCGGCCGAGTACAAGGCGTTCCTGGAGGCGATCGGCTACCTGTTGCCGGAACCGTCCGGCGTCGGCGTCGCGACCGAGGGCGTCGACGACGAGATCGCCCGCGTCGCCGGGCCGCAACTGGTGGTGCCGGGCAGCAACGCCCGCTACGCGCTCAATGCCGGCAACGCCCGCTGGGGCAGCCTGTACGACGCGCTGTACGGCACCGACGCCATCGACGGTGCCCGTGGCGCGGGCTTCGACCCAGCGCGGGGCGCGAAGGTGGTGGCGCGCGGCAAGCGGCTGCTGGACGAGGTGGCGCCGCCGCTCGCCGGCAGCCACGCCGACGCCACCGGCTACGCGGGGCTGGACGGCGCGCTGCGCGGGGGCCACGCCGGCCGGGCCGACCCGTCGCGCTTCGCGGGCTATGCGGGCGACCCCGCGGCGCCGCACGCCGTCCTGCTGCGCCACAACGGGCTGCACGTCGAACTGGTGATCGACCGTGGCAACCAGATCGGCCGCACCGACCCGGCCGGCCTCGCCGACATCGTGCTGGAGGCGGCGGTCAGCACCATCGTCGACCTGGAGGACAGCGTCGCCGCCGTCGACGCCGGCGACAAGGTGGACATCTACCGCAACTGGCTCGGCCTGATGCGGGGCACGCTCACGGCGCGGTTCGACAAGGCCGGGCGCGCGCAGGAGCGTCGGCTCAACCCCGACCGCGAATACACAGCACCGGACGGCATCGCGTTCAGGCTGCCCGGCCGCAGCCTGATGCTGGTGCGCAACGTGGGCCACCACATGATGACCGACGCCGTGCTGGCCCGCGGGCAGGAGACGCCGGAGACCTTCCTCGACGCGGCGGTCACGTCGCTGATCGCGATGCACGACCTGTCCGGCCGGAGCGCGCTGCGCAACAGCCGCGCCGGCTCGGTCTACATCGTCAAGCCCAAGATGCACGGGCCGGACGAGGTGGCGTTCGCGGCCGAGCTGTTCGCGGCGGTCGAGGACATGCTGGGCCTGGCGCGCAACACGCTCAAGATGGGCATCATGGACGAGGAGCGGCGCACCTCGCTCAACCTGCGCGCCTGCATCGAAGCCGCGCGCGAGCGGGTGGCGTTCATCAACACCGGCTTCCTCGACCGCACCGGCGACGAGATCCACACCTCGATGCGGGCCGGCGCCATGGTGCGCAAGGAGGACATGCGAGCCGCCCCCTGGCTCGCCGCCTACGAGGACAACAACGTCGATGTCGGCCTGTCCACCGGGCTGCGCGGGCGGGGCCAGATCGGCAAGGGCATGTGGGCGGCGCCCGACCGCATGGCCGACATGCTGGCGACCAAGGCCGGCCACCCGCGCGCCGGCGCCAGCACCGCCTGGGTCCCGTCGCCCACCGCCGCCACGCTGCACGCGCTGCACTACCACGAGGTCGACGTGGCCGCCCGGCAGGCCGAGCTGGCCGGCCGCGCGCCCGCCTCGCGCGACGCGATCCTGACCATCCCGCTGGCGCCCGGCACCAACTGGTCCGAGGACGAGGTGCGGCAGGAGCTGGAGAACAACGCCCAGGGCATCCTCGGCTACGTGGTGCGCTGGGTCGACCAGGGGGTCGGCTGCTCCAAGGTGCCGGACGCGCATGACGTGGGGCTGATGGAGGACCGCGCCACGCTGCGCATCTCGAGCCAGCACATCGCCAACTGGCTGCGCCACGGCGTCGTCAGCCGCGAGCAGGTGCTGGCGGCGCTGCGCCGGATGGCCGAGGTGGTCGACCGGCAGAACGCGGGTGACGCGGCCTACACGCCGATGGCGCCGGGCTTCGACGGGCCGGCGTTCAGGGCGGCGTGCGAGCTGGTGTTCGAGGGGGCGGCGCAGCCCAACGGCTACACCGAGTTCATCCTGACCGCGCGGCGGCGCGAGGCCAAGGCCCGGCCGCTGCCGTGAGCCTCAACCTGACCCTGGCGCTGATCGCCGGATCGTTCTGGTTCGCGGCGTTCTTCTGGTATTTCCGGGGCAGCGAGCGGATCTTGGCCGACTTCAAGACGATCGCCGCCCGGCTCGGCCGGCGGCGCAAGCCAGCGCCGGAGGACGGCGAGGCCCGGCAGTGATTGCCGGCCGGACCGGCGAAACCCGGCAGGAATTGCCGAGTTCGTGTGATTTTTAGCCCTGTTTCGGGGTGATTTCGCTGGCATGGCGGTTGCGAACGGGGTGGCACGGACCATCCCAGCAGGAGCCAGAGCAATGTCCATCGGCAGCATCGCCTCCCAGGCCACCCAGGCGCTCGGCGCCATCCATCCGCACCATCACAG
>CAXTVL010000363.1:0-3426 GCA_964247515.1 uncultured Acetobacteraceae bacterium
CAAGGCGGCGCAAGAGGCGCAGAAGCAGGCGCAGCGGAGCCGGCTACCGTAGCGCGTCGGCTATTCAGGCCTTCCGCTCAGGCGAGGAACGGCAGCAGCAGCGCCAGCAGCGCCTCCGGCTGCTCCTCCGGGATGATGTGGCCGCAATCCGGGATGATGTGGCCGACGAGATGGTCAGTGAGCGGGGCCAACTGCCGGCGCAGCGCGTCGCCCACCACGCCGCCGCCCACGGCCATCGTCGGGATCCTCAAGCGCCCGGCGGCGGCGGCGGCGACCTGGGCCGCGTTGCCGCCGAAGGCTCGATAGTGCTCGAAGCCGCCGCGCAGGGCGGCGCGCCCGGAATAGGCGCTGACGAACACGTCACGCGCCTGCGGCTCGATGCCGCGCCGGCCGGCTGTGTGGTTGGTGAAGAACCAGTCCAGGTAGGCGCCCTCGTTGCCGGCCAGCGCGGTCTCGGCCAGGCCGGGCGCCGCGTGGAAGCCGAACCACCATGGGGGGCCGTGCGCCAGGAACGCCTCGGCGCCCGGCAGCGCTCCCACCAGCCCCTCCATCACGACCAGCTTGCGAAGGGCGGCGGGATGGCGCATCGCCAGCATCCAGGCCGGCGCCGCGCCCAGGTCGAACCCGACCGCGACCGCCCCTTCCGCATCGAGCGCCGCCAGCAGCGCCGCGGCGTCAGCCGCCAGCGTGTGCAGGTCGTATCCGCCGGCGGGCCGCTCGGTGCCGCCGATGCCACGCAGGTCGGGCGCGACCACCCGGTGGCCGGCCGCCACCAGCCCGCGCATAACCGAGCGCCAAACGTACCAGGTGAAGGGCCACCCGTGCAGCAGCAGAACGGGGCGTCCGGTTCCGGCCGTGGCGACGTGGACACGAATGCCGTTGGCCTCGACGTAGCGAAGCTGAAAATCGGGGATGTCCAAGGCGGGCGTCATGCAAATACCCTGTGGAGCGTTCAAGTAGATTGCGGCCTTCCGCTTTCGGTATCAATAAGATACCAGAACAAGCGCAAGATACCTTGAGGAAACCGGATGGATACGCCTGGTGGCCGACGCCCGTTCTCCGCCACCTGCCCGACTCGGGCGCTGCTGGACCAGCTAGCCGACAAATGGTCGGTGCTGGCTCTCATCGCCGTTTCGGACGGGCCGGTGCGGTTCAATGTCCTGAAGCGGAGAATTGAGGGCATCACGCAGAAGATGCTCGCCCAAACCCTGCGCCGCCTGGAGCGCAACGGCTTGGTCGAGCGCAAGGCGTTCCCGACCGTGCCGGTGACGGTCGAGTACGGCATCACCCCGCTGGGCCAGGAGCTCGCGATGATTGTGGAAAGCCTAAGGAGCTGGTCGGTCCGCAACATCGGGGCGGTGGCGAAGGCCCGGGCGCGGTTTGACGTCGAGGGGCCGGGCACTTGACGCCGCCACGGCGGGTCAAGCCTCTAGCGCGCGCCGCCAGTAACGCAGGCTGTTCGGGTTGACTGGCGAGCCGGCCGCCGCGTTGCGCGCGCTGACCGCCTGGTGGAACGCGCCGGCTTCCACGCGTCCCAGCAGGTCGCGCGTCGCCGTGATGATCCGGGTGATCCGCAGGTGGTTGTGGTCGAAGCCGGTGAGCCAGCCGTCGGTTTCGGCGTAGAACCGCCCCATGCGCGCGAGGCCGGCGCGGAAGCCGGTCAGGGCTTGCGGATCGGCGCGGATCGCCGCCGCTTCCGTGGCCGACAGCACCGGCGCGCCCGGAACCGCCCGGCTGGCCTCGCCGAGCGGGAACAACCATTGGATGAAGTCGTGCACCGCTTCGATGCTCGTGTCGTCGAAGCCGACCACATCGGCCAGCGCGCGCCCGCGCCCATCCTTGCCGTCGCCGCGCAGGAACGCGTGGATGCGGCTTGGCATCACGACCGGGCCTTGACCCGCCCCGGACGGATGCCGCCCGACGCGAACGCCTGCGCCGACGAGCACTCGTCGCTGAACCGCGCTGCCATCAAGGCCCGGGGCGGGGCAGCGGGAAATCCTGGCCTGCGGTCATGCTGGCATCCATATGCGTCGGCGGCTGCAACGGGCGGCGAGCCGGCGCCGTTCCCCTTACATCGGCATGTTCATGCCGCCGCCGGAAGCGATGGGCAGAGGGTGCTGGCGCAGTTGCCGCAACGTCGCGGCCAGCACGACTGGATCGTTCCAGTCCGCCCCGCCCGGACGCCGCACCGCGCGCAGCCAGCCGTCGCCGTCGATCAGGAACTGCGCGCCCGGCAATTCTCGCGGCGCGAGGCCGGAGACGATGCCATACGCGAGCGGCAGCAGCCTGTCGCCGGCGACGCAGGCGCCTCCGGCCGGCGCCGTGGCGATGGTGAGGACGTCATCCCGGCTGGCCTCGGCCGGGCCGATCACCAGGCGCACGAACCGGCCGCGCAACTCGTGCAGGCTGACGGGGTGGCCGTCGCACGTCGCCTGCAGGTCGGGCGCCCGCAGCGGCGGCGACCACGCGCCGGTGTCGCGCAGGACCAGTCCGGCGTTGCGGGCGCGGATGGAGTCGATCAGGTCCCAGCGCTGCTCGTCCGTCAGCACGGCCGCGAAGCCCGGCATCGCCAGCCCGCCCTCGGGCGCCTCGATGCCGTGCGCCAGCCACCAGAACAGCTCGCCGTCGCTGTGCATCCACAGATGCGCCGCCGTGAGGTTGGCCGGCGGCACCGGCAGGCCGGCCGCCATCGGCCCGTCGCCGCGCCCCTCGGCGCCGTGGCAGGAGGCGCAGTATCTCGGATAGAGTGCCGCCCCGGCCACGATCGCGGTCGCGGCGAAGCCGGTCGGCGAGCGGTAGAAGCTGGTCGGGTGCGCCTCGGCCAGCAATAGGTCGAGATGCGGCACGGCGAACCACGCGATGGTTGCCGCCGCCAGCAAAGCCGGCCAGCGCGCCCGTCGGGCGAAGGCGGCCAGCGCCAGCAACGCGCCGGCGCCCGCGAGCGCCAGCCCGGCCTCGATCACCTCCCGGCGGAAGCCGGCGTCCTCGCGCACCGCGCCCAGGCTGGGCTGCCAGGCGCACGGCCATAGCGGCTGCACGTGCATGGCGGGCGGCAGGCTGCCCAGCACCCCCGCCGTTAGCACCATCAGCAAGCCGACACCGCTCTCGATCGCGACGCTGCGGCACAGGCGGCGCTTGGCGCCGGCGGCCATGGCGAGCGCCGGGGTATGGCGGAACCGGTTGGCGGCGGCGAAGCCGAGCAGGGCCACGAACAGCGACAGCTTGACCAGGGCCATCCAGCCGTAGCCGGTACCGAGCAGCCCCGGCAGGGTACCGACTAGAACCCAGGACTGCCCGCCGGCGGTGACGGCCAACAGCAGCACGCAAGCCGGCCCCAGGCGCGAGAACCGGCGCGAGGCCCGCGCCGCCTCGGACGGCGAGGCCGATGCCAGCAGCAGCAGCAGCGGCGGCAGCCCGCCGAGCCAC
>CAXTVL010000364.1:0-3413 GCA_964247515.1 uncultured Acetobacteraceae bacterium
GCCGTACGACGCCGGCGGGCCGGCGGACGGCATTCCGTTCCGCGCCAACGGCGGCGGCGGCTTCGCCACGGAGGAGCGCAGCATCGACGACTACGCGCAGGGCGGCCCCCCGCTGCGCGAGCATTTGGGCGAGCAAATCCGCCTCGGCTTCGCCGATCCCGCCGACCGGCTGATCGCGGCGCACCTGCTGGCGTCGCTGGAAGCCAGCGGCCGGCTCGGGGCGACCATTGCCGACCTGGCTTTTGGGCTCGGCGTCGATCCCGCGCGGATCGAGGCGGTGCGCGCGCGCATGATGCGGTTCGACCCGGTCGGCATGTTCGCGCTCGACCTGCGCGAATGCCTGGCGGTGCAGTTGGCCGAATTGAACCGGCTCGACCCGGCGATGGCGACCCTGCTCGACCATCTCGACCTGCTGGCGGCGCGCGACACCCGGCGGCTGCTGGCGCTGTGCGGCGTCGACGCCGCCGACCTCGCCGACATGCAGGCCGAGCTGCGCCGCCTCGACCCCAAGCCCGGCGCCATGTTCGACGCGGCGCCGATGCAGCCGGTGGTGCCCGACGTGCTGATGCGCGCCGACCCGGCCGGAGACTGGCTGCTGGAGCTGAACCCCGAGACCATGCCGCGCGTGCTGGTCAACCACACCTTCTCCGCCCGGGTGCTGCGCGGCGCCACGCGGGAGGAGAAGACCTTCCTCACCGAGAAGCTGCAGACCGCCAATTGGCTGGTGAAGTCGCTGCACCAGCGGGCGCAGACCATCCTGCGCGTCGCCGCCGAGATCGTGCGCCAGCAGGACGGCTTCTTCCGCGCCGGCGTCGGCTACCTGCGCCCGCTGATCCTGCGCGACATCGCCGACGCGGTGGAGATGCACGAGAGCACGGTCAGCCGCGTCACCGCCAACAAGTACATCGCGACCCCGCGCGGGCTGTTCGAGATCAAGTATTTCTTCACCACCGCGATCGCCGGCACCGCGGGCGGCAGCCACAGCGCCGAGACCGTGCGCTGGCGCATCAAGGCGATGATCGGCGCCGAGACCGCCGACGGCGTGCTGTCCGATGACGCCATCGTGGACAGCCTGCGACGCGAAGGCGTGGACATCGCGCGCCGGACCGTGGCCAAATACCGCGAGGCGTTGCGCATCCCCAGTTCGGTGCAGCGCAAGCGGGAAAAAACCGCATCGGGCTGACCGGCCAGCCGAGTGGCCCGCAAGAACCTCGGGGCGATAGGGGCGGCACATGCAGATCAAGGTCTCGGGCAAGCAGGTCGATTTGTCGGACGCGCTGCGGGTTCGCGTCTCGGAACACCTCGACCTGATCGCCGGCAAGTATTTCGACCACGCGCTCGAAGCCAGCGTCACCTTCAGCCGCGCCCGCAGCTTCTTCACCTGCGACATCAACATGCACGCCGGCCGCGGCCTGATGCTGCGCGGCGAGGGCGAGGCGGCGGACGCCAACGGCGCGTTCGACGACGCCGCCGAGCACATCGGCAAGCGGCTGCGCCGCTACCGCCGCCGCGTCAACGAGCACGCCCGCGACGCCGCGAGCCGCGACCGGCCGCAAGCGGCGCGGGAATACGTGTTACGCCAGGAAGACGGCGAGGCGGCGTCGGGCGCCCATGGCCATGTCGAGCCCAGCACCTACGCCACCGTGGTGGCCGAGCACCCGGCCGAGATCCTGCGGCTGTCGGTGAGCGACGCGGTGATGCGCATGGACCTGGCGCACCAGCCGGTCATGATGTTCCGCAACAGCGCCAACGACGAACTCAACGTCGTCTACCGGCGCAGCGACGGCCATATCGGCTGGATCGACCCGACCGCGGTCGAGCAATGATGCTCGGTCAGTGGACCAGGCTGGCGACCATCTCGTGCTGGCGGATCGCCGCGACCGCGAGCTCCTGGTCGCCGGCCACCGCCATCGGCGAGCCATCGGCCGCGTGGATCGCGAAGGCGCGGGCGCCGTTCATCATCACCTGCTTGACGTAGGCGATCTGCGACACGCCGAGCTGCGCCAGTTGCTCGGTCGACAGGTGCCGGATGTCGATCATGCGACCAGCCACGGCGTCGGCCTGGTCGGGTGCAAGGTCGTCGTGCGGAGCGTTCATCGTGGTTCTCCTGCGGCGGGGCCGTCCATCGGCTGCGGCGGCACCGCCAAGTGTAAGTCGGGTGTCAGGCGCGTTCGTCAGGGGGCGCGTCGATCACGGAAGCGTCGTGCCGCGCCACGCTGCCGTTGGCGGCCGGCTTGGTGATGCGGATGGTCTTGACCCGCACCTCGGGCTGCGGCCGCGCCAGATCGACGTGCAGCAATCCATTGTCGAGCCAGGCACCCTTGACCTCGATCCCCTCGGCCATCACGAACGAGCGCTGGAACTGCCGCGCCGCGATGCCGCGGTGCAGGAACACGCGGCCCTGCACGTCATCGGACTGCCGGCCGCGGATCACCAGTTGGTTGTCCTCCTGGGTGATCTGCAGATCGTCCATGGTGAAGCCCGCCACCGCCAGGGTGATCCGCAGGCCGGTCTGCCCGGTCTGCTCGATGTTGTAGGGCGGGTAGCCGTCGTTCGAGGTCTTGGCGGCACGTTCGAGCATCTGCTCGAGATGGTCGAAGCCGAGGAACAGCGGCGATGTGAAGACGCGGGTGGTCATAGGCCTCCTCCTGCGAGCGAAGCGTCGTCGGGTCCCGTTGCGGCAACCCGACACGCGCTAAGTGGTTCGCGCCGCGCGCCGTTGCAAGAGGATGCGAACCTGCAAGCGCCCGGGCGTCCGCGGCCGCCGTGCCTTGCCACGGCGCGCGCCCACTCCCACCATGCGGGGATGTCGCCCGAGACGCCGCCGCCCGCCATCGACCTGCTCGACATCCTGATCGCCCCCCATCCCGCGCTCAAGGCGCGTGCCCGCGAGGTCGGCACCGCCGACGCCGAGGCGGTGCGCGCCCTGCTGCCGCGCATGTTCGAGACGATGTACCGCGCCCCGGGCATCGGGTTGGCGGCGCCGCAGGTCGGCGTGCCCTGGCGCCTCGCGGTGATCGACCTGATGCCGGACGAGCGGCGCGAGCCGCTGGTGCTGGTCAACCCGCGCGTGGTGCTGCGCAGCGACGAACTCGCGACGCGCGAGGAAGGCTGCCTCAGCCTGCCCAACCAGTACGCCGACGTGACCCGCCCGGCCGAGGTGCGGATCCGGTTCGAGGACGCCGCGGGCGCGCGACAGGAACTGCACGCCGACGGGCTGCTCGCCGCCTGCCTGCAGCACGAGATCGACCACCTGGACGGCGTGCTGTTCACGGACCACCTCTCGATCCTGAAGCGCAACATGATCCTGCGCCGGCTGGCCAAGGAGCGGCGGCTCAGGGACGCCCGCTGACATGCGCCTGGCGTTCATGGGCAGCCCCGACTTCGCGCTGCCGACGCTGCGCGCGCTGCAC
>CAXTVL010000365.1:0-3392 GCA_964247515.1 uncultured Acetobacteraceae bacterium
CCCCCCCCGCCTGGGGGCCCGCGCCCCCGCGGCCCCACGCCGCACTCGCCAACCTGCGGTTCGAGACCACGCCCGGCACCGGCCTGCCCAACTGGCCGTGCGACCTGGTGCTGGCGGTCGACAGCTTCCCCTATCTGGTGCAGGCCGGTGTCGCGCGGGCGCATGTCGCCGCCGCCTCGGCGCTGCTGCGCCCGGGAGGCGCGCTGGCGATCTGCAACCTGTCATACCGGCCCGACCCGGACGACGACGCGCGCGACGCGGCGGGCTGGGCGGGCGAGTTCGGGATGCGGCTCGACACCTGCGGCGCGCGGCCGTTCCGGTTATGGGACGGCACCGTGTTCCTGCTGCGCCGGTGAACGACTGGATCGAGGCGATGCGCGACGGCGACTTCGCGCGCGCCTGGCGCATCAGCGACGCCGTGCTCGCGGCCCGCGACCCGGCCACGCGCGACGACCCGAACCTGCCATACCATCTGCGCTGGGTGTGGGATGGCCGGCCGTGGCGCGGGCGGCACGTGCTGGTGCGCTGCTACCACGGCCTCGGCGACACGCTGCAGTTCGCCCGCCTGGTGCCGCTGCTGGCGCGCGACGCCGCCTCGGTGACGCTGGAAGCGCAGCCGGAGTTGCTGCCGGTGCTGGACCATGCGCAAGCCGCCGGCTTCGACCCGGCGCGACCGCTGCCGCCCAGCGAGTGCGACATCGAGTCGATGGAACTGGCGCACGCGTTGCGCCTGCGGGCGGCCGACATCCCGGCACGTGTGGCGAGACCGATGCCGCGACGCCCGGTCACTGTCGGGCTGTGCTGGCAGGCCGGGCCGTGGGACCCCGCCCGCTCGGTTCCGGCGACGACGCTTGTCGCGGCCTGCGCAAGGCCGGGCGTGCGCCTGTTCAGCCTGCAACGGGGCGCCGACGCCCCACCGGGGCTCGCCGCGCATCCGCATGACGGCTCGATGGCGGTGGCCGACACCGCGGCGCTGATCGGCACGCTCGACTGCGTGGTGAGCGTCGACACCATGGTCGCCCACCTCGCCGGCTCGCTGGGCGCGCCCACGCTGCTGCTGCTGCCGGCCGAGGCCGACTGGCGCTGGGGGCGCGGCACCGACCGCTCGCCCTGGTACCCGTCGTTGCGGCTGATCCGGCAGCGTGTGCCAGGCGACTGGAGGCAGCCGCTCGCGGAACTGCGTCGGGTGCTGTCGGCCTGACGGCGATCATGCCTCGCCGCGGATGAACGCCTCGGTGCGCTCGCGCGCCTCGTGGTCGGTGAACTGCTGTGGCGGGCTCTTCATCATGTAGCTGCTGGGCCCCACCAGCGCGCCGCCGACGCCGCGGTCCATGGCGAGCTTGGCGCAGCGCAGCGCGTCGATCACCACGCCGGCGGAGTTCGGGCTGTCGTGTACTTCGAGCTTCAGCTCGCAGTTGAGCGGCACCCCTCCGAACGTCGTCCCCTCCATGCGGATATACGCCCATTTGCGGTCCTCGAGCCAAGGCACGTGGTCGCTGGGACCGACATGCACGTCGCCGGCCGGCAGCGTGGCGCCGATCTGGCTGGTGACGGCGCGGGTCTTGGACAGCTTCTTCGATTGCAGCCGCTCGCGCTCCAGCATGTTCAGGAAATCGGTGTTGCCGCCGAAATTGAGCTGGTAGGTGCGGTCGAGCCGCACGCCGCGCTCGCGGAACAGGTTGGCCAGCATCCGGTGGACGATGGTGGCGCCGACCTGGCTCTTGATGTCGTCGCCCACGATCGGCAGGCCGGCACGCTCGAAGCGCGCCGCCCAGTCCGGGTCGGAGGCGATGAACGCCGGGATGCAGTTGACGAAGCCGCAACCCGCCGCGAGCGCCGCCTCGGCGTAGCGGCGGCTCGCCGCCTCGGCGCCGACCGGCAGGTACGACACGACCACGTCGGCACCCGAGCGGCGCAAGCTGTCGGCGACGTCGCACGCCGGCTCCTCGGATTCTTCCACGACGTCCGCCAGGTATTTGCCCAGACCGTCCAGGGTCGGGCCTCGCTGCACGGTGACGCCCGCGGGCGGGATGTCGGCGAACCGAATGGTGTTGTTGGGCGGCGCCAGCGCCGCGCTGGCGCGATCTTGGCCGACCTTGCCGGCGGCCACGTCGTAGGCGGCGACGAACTCGATGTCACCCACATGGTAGCCGGCGAGATCGACATGCATCAGGCCCGGCACGATGTCCTGGTTGCTGGCGTGCCGGTAATACTCGACGCCCTGCACCAGGGAGGAGGCGCAATTGCCCACGCCCACGATCGCCACGCGTATTTTCGCCAATGCCGGCTCCTCGGTCCCCAGGCGGCAACGCGCCCCGGCCCGCCGGAGTTTCGCCCCTCACCCGCCGGTGGCGTCGCTCCCGGCTTTCGGCTTGCGGCCGCGCCGCGCCGGCTTTTCGGCCGGCTCCGCCACGATCTCGGCCGGGGCCGCGTCGACCGGCTTGCGACCGAGCCCGATCTGCTTGGCCAGCGAGGACCGCTGCTGCGCGTAGTTCGGCGCCACCATCGGGTAGTCGCGGGGCAGCTCCCAGCGCTCGCGATACTGGTCGGGCGTCATGTCGTACGAGGTTGCCAGGTGCCGCTTCAGCATCTTGAGCTTCTTGCCATCCTCGAGGCAGACCAAGTAATCGGCGAACACCGATTTGCGGATCGGCACAGCAGGCTGCGGCTTTTCCGGCTCCGGCTGCACCACTCCAACATTGCTCAGGGTGCGGTGCACCATTTGGATTAAGCCGGGCAACGCTTCCGGCGTGAGTGAATTTTTCGCCACATGGGCGGAGACGATCTGCGCAGTCAAACGCAAGATCTCTGACTCTGAATGATCGTTGGCCAACGACTGTGCCTTCGCGAGTTTGGTGTTTTGTCCGGCGGCAGCCACTTGGCTTGCCATCACGGCGTCTCTTCTCACATTTTTTATTACCCCACAAGACTCGACCAAGCGATTTCAGCGCGATCCGCGAAACGGACCGGCATTGTCGGAGTGTGAACCATGCGCCAACTTTGCGGCGTCGGCGCAAACGGCCAATCGCGCAGAAATTCAGTCGTGCAGCGACTCCGCGGCGGTGATCGAGAACCGCTGCCATTGGTTGACGACGTAGCGCTGCTGGCGCTGGTCGACAACGTAGACGCGCCAGGCGTAATCGCCCGGCGTCTTGCCCAGGTCGAGCACCACCGCGGTCTGCGGGACGTAGCGCGACGCGGTCCGGTGCGTGCCTTGCGCGCCGACGCTGGCCACCTCGACGAAGAACACCACCGGCACCGGCTGCGGCGGCGCCAACCAGACGAACTCGACCCCGCTGGCGGCCGGGCGCAGCGTCAACGCCTGGTCGGCCGACGGCGCCTTCAGCACCGCGGCAGCCAGCCCGGCCACCGCCCCCGGCCTGGGCGCGGGC
>CAXTVL010000366.1:0-3385 GCA_964247515.1 uncultured Acetobacteraceae bacterium
GCGCCAACGCGCCCTCGCGCAGCCGCGCCCAGCCCGGCGCGTCGTCATAAGCCGTGCTCACGGTCTCGACCCAGTGCGCGGCATCCCCGGTCGCGGCCACCGCCAGCGCGTCCCGCCATCCGAGTTGCTCGGCCAGCAGCGCCGCCGCCACCACCGGCACGCCGCGCGAGGCCGCCTCGTGCACCTTGTACGGGATGCCGGCGGCGAAGCGGGTGGGAGCCACGAACAGCCGGCAGGCGGCGTAGAGCGGGCCCAGGTCGGGCACGAATTCGTGCAGCACCACGCCCGGCAGCTTCAGCGGCCCGAGGTCGAGGCCGGGGATCACGTAGCCCGCGACATGCAGCGCCACCTCGCCGAGACGCCGGCGCAGCGCCGGCAGCACCTCGGTCGCGAACCACAGCGCGCTGTCGAAGTTGGGCGTGTCGCGGCCGTGCAGGCTGCCCACGAACAGCAGGCCGCGGCGCTCGGCGAAGCCGGCCGGGGTCGGGCGGCACGGCAGCGCGTGGCCGAGCAGGCCCACCCCGGGCAGGCCCAAATCGAGCAGCAGCCCGCGTTCGTGCTCGTTCACCGCGAGCACCTTCTGCGCCAGGTGGGCGTGGCGGAACTCGGCGCGCAGGCTGGGCGGCCGGTCGCGGCCGGCGCGGGTCGCGGCCAGCGCCTCGGTGTCGAGCACCACGCCACAGCGCCCCAACCTTCGCACCGCCTCGGGGTAGCGGTCGGCGATCCGGGTCAGGTTGTGGGTGCGGCTGAACCAGGCGAAGTCGTAGTAGCCCTCGCGCTCGCGCAGGAACTCGTCGAACCGGTCGATGTCGCGGTCGACCAGCAGCTCGACCGTCTCCGGGTACTCGCGGGGCAGGTCGCCCGAAACACCGTTCATCGGGAACACGCTCACGAAGTGGCCCAGTTGCGACAGGCCGCGCACGATCGCGGCGGCGCGCACGAAGCCGGAGCCGTGCCCCGGCTGCGGCACGGTGTCGTCCACGAACAGCACGCGCCCGGCGTGGCGCGCCCGGTCGCGGCTGGGCAGCAGGTTCTGCGGCGCGTCGACATGCCGCCGCTGCAGCGTCGCCATGTGGCGGCGGGCGAACCGCGCCCGGTTGCGCTTCATCTGCGCCACCGGCGCCAGGGGGTTGCGCGAGCTGCCGTATTCGAGGTGCCAGACCAGCACCAGGGGGTCGTAGACGACGCGCAGCCCGCGCTGCCACAGGCGCAGGCAGAAATCGGTATCCTCGTAATAGGCCGGCGCGTAGCCCTCGTCGAAGCCGCCGAGTGCCAGCCAGGCCGAGCGGGGGAGCTTGATAAAGGCGCCGGAACTGTAGGCCCCGGCGCGCACTACGCCGAACGCGGCGGCGTCCGCGTCGGGGCCGCGACCGTAGCCCACCGTGGTCGCGTCGTTCCAGACGATGCCGCCGGCCTCCTGCAACAGCCCGTGCGCGCGCACCACCTTGCCGCCCACCGCCCCCACGCCGTCGTCGTCGTCGAGCCGGCGCAGTCCCCGCGCGACCGCGCCGAGGCCCAGCGTCACGTCGTTGTTGAGCAGCAGCAGGTGGCGTCCGCGCGCCGCCTGGGCGGCCAGGTTGGTCGCGCGCACGAAGCCCAGGTTGCGTTGCAGGCGGATCACCGTGAGGCCGTGGACGTATTCCTCGATCCGCGCCGTCGCGTCGACCGAGGCGTTGTCGACCAGGATCACCTCGGCGCCGCAGGCGAGCTGCGGCGCCAGCGAGGTCAGCGTCTGCAGCGTGTAGTCGAACTGGTTGAAGCACACGATCAGCACGGACAGCGCCAGCCCCGACTGCCCAGGTCGGGTCGGCAGCACGAGCGGCTCGCTGGCGGCGGCGTGGGCGACGATCCGCGCGGCACGGGCAAACGCGATCTTGCCGTCGTCCTCGCGCGCGGCACCCCGGTGCAACGGCGGCAGCGGCGACAGGCCGAGCACACGGCCATGGCGGATGTAGTGGTCGAACGCGCTCGCGGCCAAGCCGTCGGCCAACGCCTTCCGCACCAGCGGCAGCGTGCGGTAGAACCCGGGGTCGAACCATTCGCTCGGAGCGCGGTCCTCGAAGCGTCCGACGTCGAGGAAATGCGCGTAGCCGTCGCGGTGCCGGCCCGCGGCGACCGAGGCCGCCGCGTCGGGATGCTGGGCCAGGTAGTACGCCTCGTCGAACTCCGGCAGCGGGTTGCGGTGGAACGCCGGCGCGCGGTTGGTCAGGTAGTGCGCGATGGCCGAGCCGGCCTGGCGCAGCGACGCTTCACGCTCGGCGCCGTCCTGCATCGCGCGATACCACTCGGCGTCGAACAGCGGCGAGGGCGAGGCGTCGGTGGCGCCGAGCGCGCGCAGGAAGTCGCTGTACGGCTGCGCGACTCCGGGAGAAGGCTCGTACAGCGGATGGCCGCTGTCGCCGCGATCCTGTCCCACGCGCAGGAAATGCTCGTACGGGTCGGCCACCTCGATGTCCCGCTCGCACAGCAGCGCCTGGTAGCGGGCGCGCTCGAACAACCAGTGCGGGTCGTGGGTGGCGAAGCCGCCGGCGCAGTACGCCGCGTGCGCGCTCTGCGCCTCGCCGCGCCGTATCTGGCGGGCGATGTCGGGGTAGTGGGCGCGCGACCAGGCTTCGTCGAACAACGGGTTGGGGCTGAGCGCCCGGTCCGCCCCGTGCGCCTCGTAATGCGCGTGCGCCGCCTCCGGCGCGACGCCGTGGGTCCGCGCGTACCAATCTGCGTCGAGGGTCGCGTAGGCGGGCCGTCCCAGGCCGCCGGTCAGAGTGCCGTCCTGCAAATGCGCACCGCCGAGAACACGCCGCGTGCGTAACATATTCCGTCGCGCGACGGGGACGCAAATCAGTCGGGAGCGGTCGGCGCCACCCCGTTCATGGCCGCCACGAAGCTCGCCGGCATCGGCCCGAACCCGTCCGCCTGGCCGTCCGCGATGGCCCGCGCGAACTCGTTCGTGACCGCGTTGCCCATCGGGCCGGCGACACCCGCCGCGTCGGCCATCGACCCGAGGTGGCGCGGATCCCTGCCGGCGTTGGCCAGCGTGGACCCATCAGGCCCACGCCGATGAAGCCGACATGCTCTTGCTTGGTGTCGGACGTCACTGTGTCTCCTGCTGCGCTCAGGCGGTGCCGCCCTCGACGATCTCGAAGCCGGTGTCGACGACGATGCGCGCGTCCGGGCGTTGCGGTGTCGCCATGATGGTCTCGACCGCGACCTGGCCGATGCGGAAGCGGTTGGAGCGGATGGTCGCCAGCGGCACCGGCAGCGCCTGGCCGATGTCGAGCCCGTTGAAGCCGAACAGCGCCAGATCCTGCTTCGGCGTGATGCCGTGCGCGAGGCAGTGGAACGCGCCGCCCACCGCCATGTCGTCGTTGGAGAACACCACCGCGTC
>CAXTVL010000367.1:0-3381 GCA_964247515.1 uncultured Acetobacteraceae bacterium
CGCCGTTGCCCAGGGCCGCCGGCTCCGGCCGCGAACATGGCGGTCGCCGCCGCCAGCATGGCGGGCACCTCGCCGAGCGAGGCCGCCGAGCCCGCGACGTAGCGGTCGGGGCGCAGCAGCAACGCCACCCGGCCGACCTCGCCCAGGTAGGCGGCCAGGCCGGCATCCTCGGCCGGGAGCATCCGCGCGTCGAGCGCGGCGAGCTGGTCGCGCTGCGCCGGGGTCAGCGCCGCAAGCGTCGCGGGTGTCGCGATCAGGGCGAAACGCGTCCCGACCGCGTCGTCCATCCGGCGTCCGTCGGCCAGCAGCGGCTGTCGCGACAGGGTCCCGGCCAGGGCGTCGCCCGCGCGGCAAGCCGCGTCGCCATAGGCCTGACGGGGCACGACGATCTCCTCGGCATCGCCCGCCGGCTCACTGTCGGTCCTCTGTGCCGCGAGCATGATCTGCGCGGTCAGGAACGCCGACAGGTCGACGTACTCGGCCGCCGCCGGCTTGCGTTCGCGCTCGTAGCTGTCGAGCAGGGCGTCGGGCGCCTCGCCGCGCAGCACCCGGACCAGCTTCCAGGCCAGGTTGCTCGCGTCGCGCATCCCGGTGCACAGGCCCTGCCCGGCCTTGGGCGTCATCAGGTGCGCGGCGTCGCCGGCGATGAACAGCCGCCGGTCGCGCCAGCTCCCGGCCAGCAGGGAATGGAAGCGGTAGACGTCGCTGCGCAGGATCTCGGCCTGGTGCGGCCGCAGCCACGGGCCGAGCAGTTCCCAGGTGCGCCGCGGCGAGGCCAGCGCCGCGGGGTCGTCGCCGGGCTGGACGTCGAACTCGAAGCGCCGGTACGGGCCCGACAGCGGGATGTAGGTGACGATCCGCTGTGGGTCGCAGTACTCCCACTGGTCCCAGCCCGGGTCGGCCGCGGTGGTCAGCTTCACGTCGACGATGAACCAGGGGTACGAGGGGGCGCGCGCCTCGAACGCGGCGCCGATGGCCTTGCGCACCGCCGAGCGCGCGCCGTCACAGCCGACCGCGTACCTGGCCCGGTAGCTCCGGGAGCCGCCGTCGGGCAGGCTCCTGGCGGTCAGGGTCACGCCGTCCCGGTCCTGGCCGATGGACGTGACCTCGTGTCCGAGCAGGATCTCGGGAGCGTTCGGGCGCGCGCCGAGCGCCGCGCGCATCGCCCGCTCCACGTCGGGCTGGAAGAACATATAGTCGTGGCCGAACGACTGGTCGGACACCCCGGCCGGGAACCGCCGCGACAGGAACTTGCGCCAGTTGCGGTCGAAGAACTCGAACCGGGTGGGCGGCGTCATGCCATCGGTCAGGTGGGCCAGCCCCACCGCTTGCAGGATGCGGATGACCTCGTCGTCGAAATGCGCGGCCTTGGGGTAGCGGCACTCGCCGGTGTCGCGTTCGAACAACGCCACCGACACCCCGGCCTGCTGCAGCAACAGGGCCAGCGTGGCGCCGACCGGGCCGAAGCCCACGATCGCCCCGTCGAAGGTCCGCGCTGCCGCCATCGACGTCCCTCCCGGACCCGCGACGCCCACCCGCCGCAGCACGGCCGCAGACAACGAGCCTCATCGTCCGGGAGCGAGCCTGTCGCCTCGCCGGACTGTTGGCGGCGATCCATAGACGCCGCGGTTTGCCTGGGCAAGCACCCAAACCGCCCCGCGACACCACCGATCATCGGCGGCGGCGCGGCTGGCCCACGCGGCCGAGCGCGGGGGCGCGCTCAGCCTGGCATCCGCGCCAGCACCTGCTGGTCGCTGAAATCCTTGCCGCCGACCGAGCGGCTGAACCCCGCCGCCAGGCAGCCGCCGAGCTCCAGGCCGGCGAGCGGGTTGACCACGTGCAGCAGGGTCGGGAGCTGCTCCCAGGTGGCGCGGGCGAAGCCGGCCCGGCCCTGGCCCAGCCTTGTCTCAAGCAGCCGTCGCGTCCCTTGCGTGGGCGGTGTCACGACGATGCACGAGACGTCGTGCTCGCCCCAGTCCTGGGTGCGGGGCAGGTATTTCCAGTGGAACCCTGGGCCGGAGGGCGGTGCGTAGCCGTCGCGGGCGACCTCGCGCAGGCCGTCGGCCGCCACGTCGAGGAACCGGAAGCCGTCCCATGCCGCGTGCCCCGCCGCCCGGTCGGGCGCGATGTCGAGGTCGGGGATGTCCGCGTACAGCTTGGCGAAGCCCAGCTCCTCGCGGCCGCTGATGATCGGGTCGGCCATGTTCTCCCACAGCACGAGCTGGAAGCGGCCGGCCATCGGCCGCGCGGCCCCGGTCCAGACCACCGCGGTGGACAGGGTGACGATGTTGTAGCCGCGCCCGGCCAGCCAGGAGACGCGGGTGAGGTTGCGGATTTCGACCATCAGGTCGGGCACCGGCCCCGGGACGAAGCCGGCAGGCAGCAGTGCCGCGATCTGGCCGCCATCGGCCGCGTGCTGCACCCACAGGCTGGTCGCGTGCGGCGAATCCCGCAGGTCGTGGCGTCCGCCCGCCAGGGTCTGCCGCGGGCCCGGAGTGGCACCGAAATGCGCCGGCATCCGGCGCAGCGGGGCACCCGACGCGAGACCGGGCGGGTCGGTCATGCTTGCCACCTGCGAGGGCTTCCCCGATTATCGATCATCGCCACAGGATCGCGGCGCCGCCACCGCTGTCAAGCGACCCGGCGCCGAACAGGGGACCCCTCATGCGACTCCTCACGCGACTGGCCCGTGGCGAATGAGCCTGGTGCGGATCGCCACCGCGTCGGGGTCGATGCCGGCCTACCTGGCGCTGCCGCCGCCGCACATCCCCCGCGCCAGGCCGGTGCTGCTGCTGCACGAGGCGTTCGGCCTCAACGACCAGATCCGCTCGGTCGCCGACCGGCTGGCCGGGCTCGGGCGCCCGACCCTGGCGCCGCACCTGCACTACCGCCGTGCCAGTGCGGCCGCCCCGTACGACGACGTCCCGCTCGCCCAGTCCCACGTCGCCAGCCTGACGGTCGCGGCGATCCTCGCCGACCTCGACGCCGCGGCCACGGCGCTGGCCGGCGACGGCGCCGGCGACGGCGTGGACGTGGACGTGATGGGCTTCTGCTTCGGCGGCGCCGTGGCCTATGTCGCCGCGGCGCGCCTGGCCCGGGTGCATCGTGCCGTGGCGTTCTACCCGGTCGGCGTCCAGGGCTATTGGGAGCAGGCCGGCGCGCCCAAGGCGCCGCTGCTGGTGGTGTTCGGCGAGCGCGACGACTTCCTGGACGCGGCCGAACGCGCCTGGCTCGCCAGCCTGCACGACGACCCCGCCGTGCCGATGCGGATGCGGCTCTATCCCGAGGCCGGCCACGCCTTCCTGAACACCATCCGCCCCGAGCACCACCACCCCGAACGGGCCCGCGAGGCGTGGTCGGACGCGCTCGCGTTCCTGGCGG
>CAXTVL010000368.1:0-3381 GCA_964247515.1 uncultured Acetobacteraceae bacterium
CCCCGGTGCCGCACGCGTCAGCGTCAGGCTGCCGTCGATGGCGCTGCCGTCGGCCTGGCCGTGCAGCTCGGCGAGCCGCAGCCGGTCGCTGTCGAGGCCGATCGCGGCGGCGATGTCGAGCGTGCGCAGCGCGCCGGCCGCAATCGATTCCGGCGGCAGCCGTCCGGCCCGTGCCAGCCACGCGCCGAGCTTCGCGACGTCGGGAGCCAGCAATCGTCCCTCACCGTCGAAGCGCAGATGGCCGGTGGCATCGCGGGCGAGTTGCCCGGACAGGCGCAGCGGCGCTTCGCCGGGCAGCACCGCTTCCAGCTTGCGCACGCCAGCGCCGGTGTCGTCAGCGTCGAGGGTGGCGCGCAGCGTGCGCAGCGTGGCGCCGGCGAGCGTCGCGGCCTCGACCGAGACGGTGACGCCGAACGGCAAGCCATGCAGCAGCGGCGGGGTGCCGCTGGAGCCGAGCGGGGCGAGCCAGCGGTCCAGGTCGAGCCGCGGCAGTGTCGCGTCGATGTCGAGGCGAGGGCGCGGCAGCAGCCGCCAGGCGATCGCACCATGGGCCGGCGTGCCGTCCAGTTCGGCCGAGACCTCGCCCAGCGTGACCACGCCGGCGGCGCCGGTCAGCCGCCCCTCGGCCGCGAACGCGACGGCGGGCGACGACAGAAGCTGCGACAGGTCGCCGCCATGCGCCGCGAATTGACCGGTGAGCGCGCCGTTCGCGGCCACCTGCCCGGACAGGGTGGCCACGAACCCGTCCGCACGGCCATCATCCAGTGTCGCGCGCAAGCCTGCGGAACCATCGCCACCGGGTTGGCTGAGGCTGGCCGCGGCTCGCCACGACCGTCCGGCCAATCGCACGCGGCCAGTCAGCGCCGCGGTTCCGGTCTGCGGATCGCTGGAGAGCGCCACGTCGAGGCCGCTGAGCGTCACCTCGCCCAGAGTCAGCGCGCCATCCTCGATCCGCGCCGAGAACGCCGGCGCGGCCAACCGCCTCGGCAATGGCGGCGGCCACGGCAGGCGCAGCCTTGGGCCACGCAACACCAGGTCGCGCGGCACCAGCCGGCCGGCCAGCAGTGGCCCCAGCGCCACCCGCAGGCGCAGCGAGCGAGCGTCGCCTCCGCCGCCGGGCACCATCAGGCGCGGCGACGCGGCCTCCAACGTCGGCGCCGGCAACAGCCGCAGCACGATCGGACCGTCGATGCCGACCGCCGCACCCAGGCGGCGGCTCGCCACCTGCTCGATCGCCAAGCGGAACCGCGCCCCGTCGACCGGCAGCAGCCAGGCACCCAGCACGGCCGCCAGCAGCGACGCCAGCACCAGGACGAGCAGGATTCTGCCGAGGCGGATCACAACCCCTTTTGCCGTCCGCGCGCAGCGCGTGATAGAGCGCATCGGTGGGTATGTGGGGCAAGATCATCGGCGGCGTGGCCGGCTTCGCCGCCGGCGGGCCGTTCGGCGCCATGGTGGGTGCGGCCCTGGGCCACGCCGCCGAGACCGGCGCCATGAACGCCCCACTGCGCCCCCCCGGCCAAGGCGCCGGCGGCGGCGCCCACTTCGCCGCGGCCAAGGTGGCGGCGCTGCGGGGCCGGCGCGACGAGGTGTTCGCGCTGTGCGCGGTGGTGCTCTCGGCCCGGCTGGCCAAATGCGACGGCGCGGTCAACCGGGCGGAGATCGACGCCTTCAAGCGGCATTTCCGCACCCCGCCCGAATCCGCCCGCGACGTCGGCCGGCTGTTCGACCAGGCGCGCGACGGCACCGAGCCGTACGAGCCGTATGCCGCGCAGCTCGGTCAGACCTTCGTGGACCGCCCTGGCACGCTGGAGACGGTGCTGGCGGCGCTGTTCGCGATCGCCCGCGCCGACGGGCCGATCACCGTGGCCGAGCAGCAGTTCCTGCAGAGCGCCTGCGTGCAGATGGGGCTTGGGTTGGCCGCGTGGGAGCGGGCCCAGCGCGGCCAGCCCGCCAGCGGCTCGCACGACGCCTTCGACCAGACCGAGCAGAGCCGGCCCGGCTACGAGTATGCCGGGCAATACCGCTCGCACCAGTACCGCTACGACCATCAACGCACCGGTGTCACGTCATCGGGCGACGATCCCTACGCGACGTTGGGAGTGGCGCGGTCGATGCCGGACGAGCAGCTCCGCGCCGCCTGGAAGCGGCTGATGCGGGAGAACCACCCGGACAGCCTGGCCAGCCGCGGCGCCGCTCCGGACGTGATCGTGCGCGCCGGCGACCGCGTGGCCCGCATCAACGCCGCCTGGGACCGCATCAAGCGCGAGCGCGGCTTGTGATCCTGCGGCGGCGTGCGAGCCCGAACCACACCGCCCGCCCGGCGGACCTGCCGATCGACATGCTGGTGCTGCACTACACCGGCATGGTCTCGTCGGAGGCGGCGCTGGATCGGCTGTGCGAGCCCGGGCCGCAGGTCTCGGCGCATTACGTGGTCGACGAGGATGGCGGCGTCTGGGCGCTGGTCGCCGAGGACCGGCGGGCGCAACACGCCGGAGTGTCTTTCTGGCGTGGCCATACCGGGTTGAACGACCGCTCGATCGGCGTCGAGATCGTCAATCCCGGCCATGCCAACGGCTACCGCGAGTTCCCGCCGGCGCAGATGGCGGCGGTGTGCCAGCTCTGTCTGGCGATACTGCGCCGCCACCCGATCCCGCCGCGCAACGTGGTGGGGCACAGCGACGTGGCTCCCGACCGCAAGCAAGACCCCGGCGAGAAGTTCGACTGGGCCGGGCTGTCCCGCAACGGCATCGGGTTGTGGCCGACCGACACGCCGGATACCGGCACTGCGCCGATCCGCGACGTCGACGAGGTCCGCGCCGGGTTGCGCTGGGTCGGCTACGACGTGGCGTCGACCGGCCCCGCCGATGCCGCGCTGGCCAACGTGCTGCGCGCGTTCCAGCGACATTGGCGGCCGGAAGCGATCACCGGCGAGGCCGACCTGGGCACGCTGGCGCGGCTCGCGGCGCTGCTGCGGCTGTGCGAGGCGTGACCGGCACGGCTTGACGCCGTTGGAGCGCTGGCGCATCTGACCGGCCTGCCAGACGGCCGGACGGCCGCTGCCGGGGAGCGATCCGCGGTGGAGGAAAGTCCGGGCTCCACGGGAACACGGTGCCGGCCAACCGCCGGCGGGGGCGACCCCAGGGAAAGTGCCACAGAAAACAAACCTCCGGCGCTCGGCGCGATCCGCCGCCGGGATGGGTGAAACGGTGCGGCAAGAGCGCACCGCGCCGCTGGCAACAGCGGCGGCAGGGCAAACCCCACCGGGAGCAAGACCGAATAGGGGCGGCCGGCGACGGTTCCGCGAGGAACCGTGACGCGAGGGGGTTCCCGCCCCGCCGCCCGGGTTGGTCGCGCGAGGCGCGCAGCGATGCGCGTCCC
>CAXTVL010000369.1:0-3368 GCA_964247515.1 uncultured Acetobacteraceae bacterium
GCCACGCTCCTTGCGCTGGTGCCGCCAGTCCTGCTGCCGCTGGGGACGTGGCAGGACCGCCGCCGCGCCGCGCGCCCGCCATGACGCCGGCGCGTCAGCGCGCCGGTGGCGGCCCGGGTTGCAGGTATATGATCCGTGGCGGTGACGGGGCCGGGCTGGTCTGACCGAGCTTGAAGCCGAGCACCCCGGCCAGCGTACCCACGATGGCGGCAACCGCCCCGGCGAGCAGCGCGATGTTGCGTGGCGTCTCCCAGATCGATTGCTGCTTGTTCAACGACAGGTCGGCTTGCGTCAGCTCCATCCTCCGCGCGTGTTCCGGATTTTCCTGATCCTGGCTCAGCGGCATGCCGTGGCCTACACCAGGTCGGGCCAGGTCGCGAGCTTGGCCGGCAGCGCCGCCGCCACCAGGCTGCCTGCCCGATCCCGCCGGAACGGAGTGACCGATGCTGCTCGAAGGCTCCTGCCACTGCGCCGCCGTGCGCTTCAGCCTGCGCAGCACGCAGCCCTACCCGTACCAGCGCTGCTACTGCTCGATCTGCCGCAAGACCCAGGGTGGCGGCGGCTACGCCATCAACCTGTCCGGCGACGCGGCCTCGCTGCGGATCACCGGCAAGAGCCACATCACGGTCTACAACGCCAAGATGCGCGGGGCCGAGCGGGTCTACGCCAGCAGCGCCGAGCGGCATTTCTGCTCGAAATGCGGCTCCGGCCTGTGGCTGTTCAGCCCCGAATGGCCCGAGCTGGTCCATCCGTTCGCCTCCGCCATCGACACCCCGTTGCCGGTGCCGCCCGAGCACACCCACATCATGCTGGCCTCCAAGCCCGACTGGGTCGAGGTCGCGGCCGGGCCGCGCGACAAGCGGCTTCCGGAATACCCGGACGAGTCGATCGCCGACTGGCACGAGCGGCTGGGGCTGGAAGCGCCCGGCTGAGCCTGACGGTGGCGGCGAAGGTCGCGACCAGGCGCGGTTCACGGCAAGCCCGATCATGCCGCCGACCCAGGCCCAGGAAGCCCGCGAACACGAATCGAGGGTGGAACCCATGCAAGCTGACATCGCCAACAAGCGTGCCGACAGCGAGCTCAAGCGCGAGCAGGCCGCGAAGTCGCGGCAAGATTGGCGACTGGACCCGCAGCGCGTGGTCATTTCCGCCTTCTTGGCAGGAGCGGCCCTGTTCGGCGCGCTCGGCACGGTGGTCGGCTGTTTTCTGCGCGGCGGTCCACCGGTCCGCTGACCGACGTTCCGTCGTCGGCATGGGCCTTACACGGGCGGCGCGTCCGCCTTGGCCCGCTTGACCTTCGAGCCGTCCTGCAGCTCCGCCGGCGGGGTCAGCACCAGCGTCTCGCCGCCGTCCAGCCCGTCGCGCAGCTCGGCCGTGGTGCCGAAGTCGCGGTAGATCGTGACCGGGCGGAACCGCACCTCGTCGCCCTCGCCCACGGTCGCGACCTGCATCCCCTTGAGGCCGAACACCAGCGCCTCGTCCGGCACCACGACGCCCGGCCGCTCGCGCGGGATCTGGAAGGTGACGTTGACGAACAGGCCGGAGCGCAGCTCGCCCTTCGGGTTCGGCACGTCGACCTCGGTCAGCATCGAGCGCGACGCCTGCTGCAACGACGCGGCGGTGCGGCTGACCCGGCCGGTGAACGTCCGGCCCGGCAGCTCCGGCAGCCGCACCGTGGCGGAGAGCCCGTCGCGCAGCCCGATGGCGCCGCTCTGCGGCACGTAGACCGCGACCCGCAGCACGTCGTCGCGGGCGATCGCGAACATCGGCGTGCCGCTGCCGTTGTCGGCGCTGAGCAGGTCGCCGGTGTCGACGTTGCGGGCGGTGATGACGCCGTCGAACGGCGCCACCACCCGCTCGAACCCGGTCAGCTCCTGCAGCCGCTGCACCGTCGCCTGCTGCGCCCGCAGGTTGGCGTTGGACACCGCGATCCCGGCCTGCGCCAACGCCACGCCCGCGACCTGCACCGAGGCGTTGCTGGTGGCGTTGTCGGCGTTCTGCCGCGTCTCCCAGCCCTGGCCGGCCAGCGTGGTCTCGCGGTACTTGGTGACGTCGGCGAGCTTGGTGCTGGCCTGCGCCTGCTGCAGGCTGGCCTTGGCCTGCAGCAGCGCCGCCTCGGTCTGGCCCAGTTGCGCCTGCGCCTGGGCGAGTTGCTGGTCGAGGTCGGGGGCGGCGATGCGCAGCAGCAGGTCGCCCTTGTGGACGTGGCTGCCGATGTCGACCCGGCGCTCGGCCACGTAGCCGGTGGCGCGGGCATAGATGTTGGCGGCGTCGAACGCCTCGGTCTGGCCGGGCAGTTGCAGGTCCATCGGCGTGTCCACCCGCTTCGCCTGCGCCGTACGCACCTCGGGCACGAAATCCGCCTGCTGGTCGCGCGCATGGGCCGAGGCGGCGTAGGTCTGCCAATGCGCCCAGGCGCCGATCCCCAGCAGCGCCGCCGCCGGCACCAGCACGAACAGCAGCAGCCGACCGCGCCTGGCCTGGCGCTCGGCGGGAGGCGGATCGCCCGGCGTCACCGCCTGGTTCGGGTCGGGGACGACGGTGCGCTTGTGCTCGGTCATACGTAGTCCTCCAGCGGCTTGGCTTCGCCACGCCGCAGCAGCGAGTACAGGAACGGCACGAACAGCAGCGTCGAGCAGGTGCCGACCGCGACCCCTCCAAGCACGGCGCGTGCCAGCGCCGCGTTCTGCTCGCTGCCCTCGCCGATGCCGATCGCCATCGGCAGCAGGCCCACGAACATCGCCCCCGCCGTCATCAGCACCGGACGCAGCCTGGTCTCGCCGGCGGCGATCGCGGCCTCCTCGGCCGTGCTGCCGTGCGCCTCGCGGTGCTCGCGGGCGAACGTCACCAGCAGGATCGAGTTGGCCGAAGCGACGCCCACGCTCATGATCGCGCCCATCAGCGACGGGATCGAGAACGTGGTCTGGGTGATGAACAGGCTCATGACGATGCCGCAGAACGCCAGCGGCAGCGCCAGCAGCACCACCAGCGGGTCGCCCCAGGTCTGGAAGTTGACCGCCATCAGCAGGTAGACCGCGACCAGCGCCACCACCAGCCCCAGCCCCATGTGCAGGAACGCCTGGTCCTTGCTCTGGATCTGACCGCGCACGGTGATCTTGTCCGGCGCCTGAAGCCCTTTCTGCTCCTGCGCCACGATGCGGTCGATGTCGCCCTCGAGCCCGCCCAGGTCGCGGTCCTGGGCGGCGGCGTAGATGTCGAACGTGGGCTGGGTGTTGATGTGGGTGGTGGCGGTCTGCTCGCTGCCGCGCGTCATGGTGGCGACGTTGGACAGCAGTTGCAGCGTGCCGGCGGCGGGGGGGGGGGGGGGGGGGGGGGGGGGGGGGCGGGGGGGGGGGGGGGGGGGGGGG
>CAXTVL010000370.1:0-492 GCA_964247515.1 uncultured Acetobacteraceae bacterium
GGCCGGTCCTGCCGGTGTCGGGGCGGATCGACCCTCGGCTGGATGTCGCGTTCGCCAGCCATTTCTACCTGGTGGAAAGCCTGCTGACCGGGCGCCTCGGCGTCGCGCGCGACGTGCTGGCGCACATGGCGCTGCCGGCGCTGGCGCTGGCCTTGCCGCTGGCGGCGGGGGTGGCGCGGGTGTTGAAGGGCTCGCTGGCCGACGCGCTGCGGCAGGACTATGCGCAACTGGCCCGCGCGCGCGGCTTCGGGCCGACGCGCGTGCTGCTGGCCGAGGCGCTGCCCAACGCGGCGTTGCCGAGCGTGGCGCTGGCCGGGGTGCAAGTCACCTTCCTGCTCGGCGGCACCGTGCTGATCGAGCGCATCTTCGCCTATGACGGCATCGGCAACATGGCGATCGCGGCGGTCACGAACCGCGCCCTGCCGCTGCTCCAGGGCATCGTGCTGCCCTTCGCGGTGCTCGGGCTGGCGATCGGTGCGCTGTCGAGCCGCA
>CAXTVL010000370.1:502-3368 GCA_964247515.1 uncultured Acetobacteraceae bacterium
ATCGTGCTGACGTTCGCGGTGTTGTTCATCGCGGTCAACATGGCTTGCGACCTGCTGGCCGCGGCGCTCGACCCGCGCACCGCCGATGGATGACCTCCGCGCCGTCGACCTCCCGATCGTCGAACGCCGCGCGCGACGCCCGGTGGGCGCGCGGCTGCTCGCCGGCGGCGCGGTGGCCGTGGCGCTGCTGCTGTCGGCGTTGCTGGCGCCGGTGCTCGCCCCGCACGATCCGGCGGCGCAGGATCTGATGAGCACGCTGCTGCCGCCGGCGTGGCTGGCCGGGGCCGATCCGGCGTTCCCGCTCGGCACCGACAGCCTGGGGCGCGACGTGCTCTCGCGCCTGGTCTACGCGAGCCGGGTCGCGGCCGAGGTGGCGCTCGTGGCAGCCTCTGGCGCCTGCCTGCTGGGTTCGGCGCTGGGCTTGGTGGCCGGCACGCTCGGCGGCTGGGTCGACCAGGCGGTGTCTCGGGTGATCGACGTGTGGATGGCGTTCCCGCCGGTGCTGCTGGCGATCGTGCTGGCGGCGGTGCTGGGCGCCGGGCTCGCCTCGGTGGTCGTGGCGATCGTGGTGATCGACTGGACCCGCTTCGCCCGCGTGCTGCGCGCCGAGGCGATCGTGCAGCGGAACATGGACTACGTGGCGGCGGCGCGGATGCTGGGATTGCGGGCGCCCGCCATCATGCTGCGCGAGATATTGCCCAACCTGCTGCCGCTGCTGCTGACGCTGCTCAGCGTCGAGATGGGTGTGGCCGTGATCGTCGAGGCGGTGCTGTCGTTCGTGGGCCTGTCGGTCACGGGCGACACGCCGAGCTGGGGCGGCATGATCGCCGAAGGCCGGCAGGTGGTCCACCAGGGCTGGTGGGTCATGGCCGCCCCGATGCTGTGCCTGTTCGTGGTCGTGCTCGGCTTCAACATGCTGGGTGACGGGGTGCGACGCGCGTTCGACCCGCTGGCGCGGCGATGACCGAAGCCACGCTGGAGATCGACCGGCTACAGGTGACGCTGGCACGCCGGCCGCTGTTGCAAGGCGTGTCGCTGCGCGTGGCGGCGGGCGAGGTTCACGGTTTGGTGGGCGAGAGCGGCGCCGGCAAGTCGATGATCGGGCGCGCCGTGCTCGGGATGCTGCCGGAGGCGGCGCGGGTGGTGGGCGGCGAGGTGCGCTACCGGGGGCACGACCTGCTCGCCGGGTCGGGCCGCGCGCGGGCGGCGCTGCTGGGGCGCGAGATCGCGGTGATCCCTCAGGACCCTTCGGTGTCGCTCAACCCGGTGCGGCGCGTCGGCCGTCAGATGCGCGCGGTGCTGCGGCTGCGCGCCGGCCTGTCCGCCGCAGAGGCCGAACGGCGGATGCTGGCGGCGCTGGCCGAGGTGCTGATCCGTGACCCGGAGCGGGTCGCGGCCAGCTACCCGCACCAGCTCTCCGGCGGGATGCGCCAGCGGGTGCTGATCGCCACCGCGTTCGCGACCGAACCCTCGCTCATCATCGCCGACGAGCCGACGACGGCGCTCGACGTCACGGTGCAGCGCGAGATCCTGCGCCTGATCCGCGACCTGCAGGCCCGGCACGGGGCGGCTGTGCTGTTCGTGACGCACGATCTGGGGGTTGTCGCGAAGCTCTGCGCCAGCGTCACCGTGCTGCGCTCCGGGCGGGTGCTGGAGCAGGGGCGGACCGCCGGCGTGCTGGCGGCGCCCGCGCATCCGTACACCCGAGCCCTGCTCGCCGCCTCGCCGCGGCTCGACCGCCCTGCCGATTCCTGGATGCCGGCACTCGCGGCGTCGCCGGCGTGAGCGACCTGGTGGTGGCGAGCGGGCTGAGCGTGGCGCTGCCGGGGCCCTCTCGCGGGTGGCCGCGCCGTGCCAGCGCGCAGGAGGTGGTGCGCGGCGTCGATCTGGCGATCCCGCGCGGCTCGGCCATGGGCCTGGTGGGCGAGTCCGGCTCCGGCAAGACCACGCTCGGTCGCGCCCTGGTGCGCCTGGTGCGGCCCAGCGCCGGCAGCCTGCGGTTCGACGGCGAGGAGATCGGCGCCATGCCGGCGGCGGCGCTGCGGCCGTGGCGGTCGCGGTTGCAGATGATCTTCCAGGATTCGCGGACGGCGCTCAACCCACGCCTTCCGGTGGGGACGAGCCTGGCGCGGCCGCTGCAGGCGTTCGGCCGGCTGGCCGATGCCGCGGCGCGCCGGCGGCGGGCCGGGGAGTTGCTGGAGCTGGTGGGCCTGCCGTCCGGCTTCGCCGGTCGCTACCCGCACCAGCTCTCGGGCGGCCAGCGGCAGCGCGTCGGCATCGCCCGCGCCCTGGCGCTGGAGCCGGAGTTCATCGTCGCCGACGAGATCGTCTCCGGGCTCGATGTGTCGAGTCAGGCGCAGATCCTGCTGCTGCTGCGCGACCTGCAACGCCGTCTCGGCCTGACGCTGCTGTTCATCAGCCACGACCTGTCGGTGGTGCGCGCGGTGTGCGACCGGGTCAGCGTGATGCTGCAAGGCGGCGTGGTCGAGAGCGGCGAATGCGCCACGCTGTTCGCGGCACCGGCGCACGAATACACCCGGCGGCTGATCGCGGCAGTACCGTTGCCCG
Organism: uncultured Acetobacteraceae bacterium; assembly: GCA_964247515.1. Lineage (GTDB taxonomy): Bacteria > Pseudomonadota > Alphaproteobacteria > Acetobacterales > Acetobacteraceae > CAVRQM01. The sequence continues at coordinate 3,071 of CAXTVL010000370.1, forward strand.
ACGTGGAACCCGGCTGGCTGGACCGGTAGCGCGACATGGGCAGGCACCTCCTCGTCCTGGCGGCGATCCTGCTGGCGCTGCCCGTGTCTTGTGCCGCACCGCCGGCGCCGGGTTCGGCGGCCTGCGTGCCCAGGCCGCTGGCGCAATTGCCGGTGCGGTTCCGTGGCGGGGTGCCGACGGTCGTGGTCGACATCGACGGGCAGCCGGCGGTGATGGCGCTCGACCGCGGCGCCGAGATCACGGTGCTGGCCGAGGCGACCGCCGACCGGCTGCGCCTGGCGCGCGACCCGAGCGCGCT
>CAXTVL010000371.1:0-2907 GCA_964247515.1 uncultured Acetobacteraceae bacterium
GGCAGGCTCAGCTCGGAGCGGTCGAAGCGGGCCTGTGACAGCAGCGCGATCGCCTCCTGCAACTGCGCATCCGACTCGAATACCGCCTGCACCTCGTTGACGTCCGCGGTCATGGCGGGGCCGGGCTTGGCTGCGGAACCGTCCTGCATTTCGGCCATAGGCAAGCTCCTCTCTACGATCCGTCGCAACGCGGACGTGGCATCACTGTTCCCGTGCGGCAATGGACCGGCGTCACACCTGCTGGTGGCGCGCCCTGGCGCCGCGCTCGATCGCGGCCGCCACCAGCGGATCGACGCGCAGCTCGCCCATGACGAACTCCAGCATCCGCAGGCTCTCCTGTTCGGCGAAGCGGTCGGCCGCCACCACCTCGCAGCCCAGCGCGTAGGCGGTCTCGCGCAGCCGCGGCACCAAAGCCTCGCGGATCATGCCGCCGGCGTGCGACAGGCCGTCATCCTCGCGCAGCAAGTTGACCGCGGCCTCGGTCGCGGCGTCGAGCCGTTCGCTACTGAAGTTGTGGAACACCGGCAGCGTCTGCACGAGGCCCGACATGACGCCGATCTCGCGGTCGGTGATGCCGCCGCCGGCGGCGGCGATCAGCACCATCGTGCAGACGAGCGCCTCCTGCGGGTCAAGTCCGGTGCGGGCCAGCATCGTGTTCTCCTGTCGGGCGGCGGCGGTCGGACCGGAAGTTGCGGCAAGCCGCGCCCCCGATCAAGTCTACCGGCTGCGTTCGAACAGCAGTACCGAGCGGCCGGTGACGCTGTAGACCTTGCCGGTGGGGAAGGTCTCGGAGTCGAGGTCGGGCGCGTTGGTGTCGAAGATGCGCGCCCAGTGCTCGCCGCCGGCCACTTCCGGCAGCGTGAACTCGACGACGTCGTGATAGGCGTTGAGGATCAGCAGCAGGGTCGCGTCGCTGGCGGCGCGGCGGATGCCGGTGGCCTGGGCGCGGCCGTCCATGATCATGCCGAAGCAGCGGGTGTTGTTGTCCTCCCACGCCTCCGGCGTCATGTCGGCGCCGTTGGCGTTGATCCAGGTGACGTCGCGCACGCCCAGTTCCTCGTTGAACGCGCCGGTCAGGAACCGGCCGCGGCGCAGGATCGGGTAGCGGGCACGGATCGCCAGCAAGCGGCGGGTGAACTCCCGCAGCTTGTGCCCGGCCTCGGTGACGCCCCAGTCGACCCAGCCGATCTCGCTGTCCTGGCAGTAGGCGTTGTTGTTGCCGCCCTGGGTGCGGCCGAACTCGTCGCCCGCCAGCAGCATCGGCGTGCCCTGCGCCAGCAACAGGGTCGCCAGCATGTTGCGCTTCTGCCGCTCGCGCAGCTCGAAGATCTCGGCGTCCTCGGTCTGGCCCTCGACGCCGCAGTTCCAACTGTGGTTGTTGTCGTTGCCGTCGCGGTTGTTCTCGCCGTTGGCTTCGTTGTGCTTGTCGTTGTAGCTGACGATGTCGTTCAGCGTGAAGCCGTCATGGGCGGTGACGAAGTTGACGCTGGACCAGGGCTTGCGCCCGCGCCGGTTGAACTTGTCGCCGGACGCGGCCAGGCGCGACGCCATCTCGGCGGTCTTGCCGGCCTCGCCCTTCCAGTAGGCGCGGGTGCAGTCGCGGAAGCGGTCGTTCCACTCGGCCCAGCCGGGCGGGAAGCCGCCGACCTGGTAGCCGCCGGGTCCCAAGTCCCACGGCTCGGCGATCAGCTTGACGCTGGACAGCACCGGGTCCTGCCGGCAGCTATCAAGGAAGCCGCCGCCCTCGTCGAAGCCGTGCGTCTCGCGCGCCAGGATGGTGCCGAGGTCGAAGCGGAAGCCGTCCACGTGCATGTCCTGCACCCAGTAGCGCAGGCTGTCCGTAACCATTTGCAGCACCCGTGGGTGCGACAGGTTGAGCGTGTTGCCGGTGCCGGTGTCGTTGATGTAGTAGCGCGGCTTGTCGGGCATCAGGCGGTAGTAGCTGGCGTTGTCGATGCCCTTGAACGACAGGGTGGAGCCCTTCTCGTTGCCCTCGGCGGTGTGGTTGTACACCACGTCGAGGATCACCTCGATGTCGGCGTCGTGCAGGCGGGCGACCATCTCCTTGAACTCGCTGACCGGCGAGCGCACGCCGGCGGTGGCGTAGCGGGGCGCGGGGGCGAAGAAGCCGAGGCTGTTGTAGCCCCAGTAGTTCACCATGTCCTTCTCGACCAGGTAGTCGTCGTCGACGAAGTAGTGGATCGGCAACAGCTCGACCGAGGTGACGCCGAGGTTGCGGATGTACTCGACGATCTCCGGCGCGGCCAGGCCGGCATAGGTGCCGCGCAGCTCCTCGGGCACCGCCGGGTGGCGCTGGGTGAAGCCCTTGACGTGGGTCTCGTAGAAGATCGTGCGTTCCCAGGCGATGCGCGGGTTGCGGTCGCGGCCCCAGGTGAAGGCCGGGTCGATGACGCGGCATTTCGGCATGAACGGCGCGCTGTCGCGCTCGTCGAACGACAGGTCCTCGGCCTCGTCGCCCTGGGTGTAGCCGAACACCGCCGGGTCCCATTTCAGCGTGCCGACCAGGGCGCGCGCGTACGGGTCGACCAGCAGCTTGTTGGGGTTGAAGCGGTGGCCCTGCTCGGGCGCGTACGGGCCGTGCACGCGGTAGCCGTAGACGATTCCGGGCCGCGCGTCGGGCAGGTAGCCGTGCCAGACCTCGTCCGTGTACTCGGGCAGCTCGATGCGCGCGGTCTCGGTGGTGCCGTCGGCGTCGAACAGGCACAGCTCGACCTTGGTGGCGTTGGCCGAGAACAGGGCGAAGTTCACGCCCAGCCCGTCCCAGGTGGCGCCCAATGGATTTGGCAGGCCCTCGCGGATGCGTGGCGACGAAGCGGTCGTGGCTGCCACTGGCGGTCTCTCCGATGCGGGACGCTCGCTCTAAGCCGCGAGCCGGGTGTGAAGTTG
>CAXTVL010000371.1:2917-3363 GCA_964247515.1 uncultured Acetobacteraceae bacterium
CCGGGGGGCTCCTAAGCCGGCGCGGGTAGCGCCCGCGGGCGCGCCAGCGCGGGCAGCAGCGGCAGCAGCGCGGGCAGGTCGCGCTCGGCGACGCAGACCAGGTAGCGGCGGCGGTCGGGAAACGGCTCCGGGCTGCCGGGCAGGCCGTCGGCGCCGAGCGGCAGCGCCGCCAGGCCGAGGTCGGCATAGACCTTGAGCAGCTCGCCGCTGGCGTCCCAGACCGCGGGGCCGCGGCCCTCCTGCTGCGCCAGGTCGCGCAGCCGCCACACCGCCGAGACCCGGTCGCCCGGTGCCCCCACCGGATCGCCCAGCGCCAGCATGACGCGGCCGATGCGGCGGAAGGCGATGCCGGCGCGCTCGGCCTCGCCCCACCCCACGCCGTCGGCGCCGGCCGGCGGCCGGGCGCCCCGCGCGGCGTAGCGGGGGCGCGCCCCGCCGGCCCCCGC
>CAXTVL010000372.1:0-3355 GCA_964247515.1 uncultured Acetobacteraceae bacterium
GCGCGGGTCAAGCCCGCGCATGACGAGTTCGGGGGAAAGTCACGGGAACCGGACAGCCGTGGGTCAAGCCCGGCCATGACGACTTAGCAACAACATGCTTCGTGCCCGCCGGCGATGGGAATCACGCCTTGGTGCAACGCTTGCATAGGCTCGCGAAGGTTGCAGTTCGGCAAAGGGACTTCGTTTCGATGGCACAGGCAGAGATCACCCGCCGCGCGCTCGTGGCCGGCACCGCCGCGGCATCCGTTCTGGGCCTGCCGCGCCTCGGCTGGGCGGACACGCCGCAGGACGTGCTGGTGATCGGTCATGTCGCCGAGTTGCAGACGCTCGACCCGGCGCAGGCGGTGACGATCAGCGACTTCCGCATCCTGTGCAACGTCTACGACAGCCTGCTGCACTACAAGGACGGCAGCCTGGACGTGGAGCCGGGCCTCGCGGAGTCGTGGACGGTCTCGTCCGACGGCCTCACCTACACCTTCAAATTGCGCCAAGGCGTCAAGTTCCACGACGGCAGCGACTTCGACGCCCAATCGGTGAAGTTCAACTTCGACCGCGTGCTCGACAAGAACCACCCGTATCACGACACCGGCCCGTTCCCGTTCGTGTTCATCCTGGGGCCGATCGAGCGCTCCGAGGTGCTCGGGCCGTACGAGATCGCCCTGCACATGAAGCAGCCTTACGCGCCGGCGTTGACCGCGCTGGCCGGCGCCATCGGCGGCCTGGCCGGCATCTCGCCGGCGGCGGTCAAGAAGTACGGCAAGGATTTCAGCCGCCACGGCGGCGGCACCGGGCCGTTCGCGTTCTCCGAATGGGTCAGCGGCCAGCGCTTCGTGCTGGCGGCCAACAAGGCATACTGGCGCGGCGCGCCGGCGCTGTCCGGCCTGGTGTTCCGCCCGATCGTCGACGACAACGCGCGGGTCAGCGAGATGCAGTCCGGCGGCACCGACATCACCATCGAGGTGCCGCCCGACAACATCGCCGGCTTCAAGTCCTCGGCCGACTTCACCTACTACCAGCAGCCCGGCCCGCATCTCTGGTACCTGGTGCTCAACACCCGCACCAAGCCGTTCGACGACGTGCGGGTGCGCCAGGCGGCGAACTACGCCGTCAACAAGGTCGCCATGGTCGACGACGTGCTGAAGGGCGCGGCCACCGTGGCCGACGGTGTCACGCCCCCGGCGTTCGCCTGGGCGCACGACAACGCGCTGAAGCCGTACCCGTACGATCCCGCGCGCGCCAAGCGACTGATGGCCGAGGCCGGCTACGCGAACGGCGTCGACGTGACCTTCTACGTGACCGAGAGCGGCTCGGGCATGTTGTCGCCGACGCTGATGGGCACCGCGATCCAGGCCGACCTCGCGGCGGTGGGCATCCGCTGCAAGATCGAGACCTACGAGTGGAACACCTTCCTCGCCAAGATCATCCCGGCGCTGCCGCCGGACGTGGGGGTGGCCGAGCTGTCGTTCATGACCCAGGACCCGGACATGCACCCGTTCCTGGCGCTGCGCACCGGCGCCCCGGTCAACTCCGGCGGCTTCAGCGATCCCAAGGTCGACGCGCTGATCGACCAGGGCCGCGCCGAGCGCGATCCCGCGCGCCGGGCGGCGATCTACGCCCGGATGCAAGAGGCGCTCTACACCGAGGCGCCCTGGGTGTTCGTCGCCAACTGGAAGCAGAACGCGGTCTCCACCGCGCGCGTGCAGGGGTTCGCGCTGCACCCCTCGTTCACCACACCGTTCTACAAGACGCGCAAGGTCTAGGCGTTGGCGGGACTGATCCTGCGCCGGCTGCTGCTGGTGGTGCCGGTGCTGTTCGGGGTCAGCGTGATCGTGTTCCTGGTGATCTCGCTGATCCCCGGCGACCCGGCGCGCGCCATCCTCGGCACCTTCGCCAACCCGGCCAACATCGCCGAGGTCACGGCGCAACTGGGCCTCGACCGGCCGCTGCCGGTGCAGTACGCGGTCTGGGTCGGCCATCTGCTGCGGGGCGACCTCGGGCGTTCGTACATCCTGCACAAGCCGGTGCTGGACGAGGTGCTGGCGCGGCTGTTCCCGACCCTGCTGCTGGCCGGCACCGCGCTGCTGCTGGCCAGCGTGCTCGGCATCCTGCTGGGCGTCGTGGCGGCGGTGCGGCAGAACGGCTGGCAGGACAAGCTCATCACGGTCACGGTCCTGGTCGGAATCTCCACGCCCTCGTTCTGGCTGGGCATGTTGCTGATCCTGTGGTTCGGCGTGCGGCTCGCCTGGCTGCCGGTGGGCGGGATGCGGTCGATGTTCGGCGGCGGCGGCGCGCTCGACGTGGCCCGACACCTGGCGTTGCCCGCTGTGACGCTGGCCTCGGTCGCCGCCGCCGTGCTGGTGCGGCTCACCCGTGGCGCCATGCTGGAGGTGCTGCGGCAGGACTACGTGCGCACCGCGCGGGCCAAGGGGCTGGGCGAGGCGCGGGTCATCTACCGCCACGCCTTCCGCAACGCGCTGGTCGGCATCATCCCGGTGATCGGGTTGCAGGCGGGCTTCGTGCTGGGCGGCGCGGTCTACATCGAGACGGTGTTCCAGTGGCCCGGCATCGGCCGGATGCTGGTCAGCGCCATCGGCACGCGCGACATCCTGCTGGTGCAAGGCGGGGTGCTGGTGGTCGCCGCTGCCTATGTCGTCATCAACCTGCTCACCGATCTGGCGCAGGCGGTGCTCGACCCGCGGATCGCCGCCGCGTGAGTGCGGCGGCCGAGAAGCTGGCGCTGCCCGCCGCCCCGCCCGGCTCCGGCCGTCCGGCTGGCTGGGCGCGGCTCATGCGCAACCCCACGGCGAGCTTCGGCCTGGCGTTGCTGGCGGTGGTCGTCGCGATCGTGCTGCTGGCGCCGGTGCTGCCGCTGGCCTCGCCCAACCTGACCGACGTGGCGCACCGGCTGCGGCTGCCGTTCACGCCGGGGCACTGGCTCGGCACCGACCAGTTGGGGCGCGACATCCTCGCGCGGCTGGTCTGGGGCACCCGGCTCAGCCTCGCCGTGGGCGTCGTGGCGGCGCTGGCGGCCGGGTTGATCGGCTCGGTGATCGGGCTGCTGGCGGCGTATCGCGGCGGGCTGGTCGACGGGGCGCTGATGCGCGGCATCGACATGCTGATGGCGTTCCCGTACCTGCTGCTCGCGCTGGCGATCGTGGCGGTGCTCGGCCCCGGCCTGCTGCACGCCATGCTGGCGATCATCGTGGTCAACGTGCCGTTCTTCGCGCGCGGCGTGCGCGGTTCGGCGCTGTCGGTGGTGCGCGCCGACTTCATGGCGGCGGCGCGGCTGTCCGGCCTGTCGGACTGGCGTATCCTCACCGCCGAGCTGCTGCCCAACGCGCTGCCCGGCATCGTC
>CAXTVL010000373.1:0-3355 GCA_964247515.1 uncultured Acetobacteraceae bacterium
CATGTCGAGGATGTTGCTGCGTACGATGAAGGCGGCCACGAAGCGGTTCGCCGGCCGGAAATACAGCTCCTGCGGCGTGCCGATCTGCTGGATCGCGCCATGGTCCATGACCGCCAGCCGGTCGGACATCGACAGCGCTTCGCTCTGGTCGTGCGTCACGTAGACGAAGGTGATGCCGACCTGGCGCTGCAGGTTGCGCAGCACGAGCTGCATCTGCTGGCGCAGCTGCAGGTCGAGCGCTCCGAGCGGCTCGTCGAGCAGCAACACCTTCGGTCGCCCGACCAGGGCGCGGGCCAGCGCCACGCGTTGCCGCTGGCCGCCCGAGAGCTGCTGCGGCAGCCGGTGCCGGTACGCGCCCATGCCGACCAGGTCGAGCGCGTCGTCGATGCGCCCGCGCGCCAGGCGCGCCGGCACCCGGCGCATCCTCAGCGGGTAGCGGACGTTGGCCTCGACCGTCATGTGCGGGAACAGCGCGTAGCTCTGGAACACCGTGTTGACGTCGCGCTCGAACGGCATGGCGCCGGTCACGTCGACGCCGTCGATCACGACGCGCCCCCGGTCGGCCTGCTCGAAGCCGCCGATCAGCCGCAGGGTCGTGGTCTTGCCCGATCCGCTGGGGCCCAGCAGGGAGAAGAACTCTCCCGCCCTGATTTCGAGGTCGAGGTCGGTCAGCGCCGGGACCGCGGCGCGCTCGTAGGTCTTGCAGACGCCGAGCAGCCGCACGATCGGCGGCGGCTCGGGGCTTGCGGCCTGCTGCCGCGGCTCCGCCAGCGGAATACCCGCAGGGGCACGCTCGACGTTCGGCGCGTCCGCCTCGTGGTACATCGCGCGTCCCCCTGTCAGAGCGTCCCTGCCTTGAAGTCGTTCCACAGCTCGAGCCGCCGGTCCATGTTCTCGGGCGACCTGAAGATGAACAAGCCGTCCCAGAAGCCGGGCCGCTCTTGCGCCAGGATGTTGGTGCGGGCGAGCTGTTCACGGGTGACGCCCGCCGCCATGGCGGCGTCGGCGGTGAGGATGCCGTTGTTGGCGCTGGCCTTGATGAAGCGGGCCTGCCACTTCGCGTCCAGTGCCGCGTCGATCAGCGCGTAGGATTCCGGCCGGTCGCCCTTGCGGGTCACGGCCTGGTTGTCGATCCACGACGGCGTGCCCTCGCGCGGGAACGCGGTGGCGAACGGCAGGTGCTTGTCCTGCACCGTGTTGATGACGGAGGCGATCTGGCAGATGCCGATCACCGCGTCGCCGGCGGCGTACAGCGCCGCCGCCTCGTCGAACGACTGCGTGATCGTGCGCACCTGCGGCCGCAGCCGGCGCAGCGCCTGCGCCACCTTCTCGAATTCGGCGTCGGTCAGGCTGAATGGGTCCTTGGCGCCCACGTATTTGGCGATCACCGGCAGGGTTGCGTAGGCGTCGTCGAAGATGCCGATTTTACCACGGTACTTCGGGTCCCAAAGGGTTGCCCAGGTGTCGGTGCCGGAGGTCACGAGAGCGCTGTTGTATATGAGCGGCTGCGTGCCCCAGTTGTACGGGACCCCATACAGCGAGCCGCGCACGGCGTCGGCCTTCTTATAGTCGATCTGCGGCGCGATGTTGCCGGCGTGCTTCAGGCGGCCGAGATCGAGCGGGACGATCATGTCCGCGGCCGCGTAGCGCGGCACCACCCCGCTGTCGAGGATCATGACGTCCGGCTCGACCGCGCCGGACTTCACGCGGGCGAACATCTCGTCGACCGAGCCGGCCCGCACCGCGTCGACCCTGATTCCGGTGTTCCTGGTGAACTCCGCGAGCCAGGCATCGTCGTGGTAGCTCTCCCAGGTGAACAGCGTGACCGCGCCCGGGGCCGCCGCCCGCGCCCGCGGCGCCGCGACGGTCGCCGCCAAGCCACCGGCTGTCGCCAGCACGCCCTTCAGCACGCTTCGGCGCGAAGGCGATGGCAAGGTCGGACGATCCGAGCCTTCTTGAGCGCCAGTCTTGCCGATTGCTGTCATCGCCGTGCCTTTTTGTGAGATGCCTGTCCGTCGAATTGCGTGGGTGGAACTCCGGCGGATCACTCCGGATCGGCGCCGTAGCCGATCACCGCCTTCAGCTCCAGGAACTCGTCGATGCCGAAATCCGAGCACTCGCGGCCGTTGCCGGACTGCTTGTAGCCGCCGAACGGCGCGTGGGTGTCCCAATCCGGGTAGTTGATCTGCACCTGCCCGGCGCGCAGCCGCGCCGCCACGAGGCGCGCGTGCGCGAGGTCGCTCGACTGCACGTAGGCCGCGAGCCCGTACAGCGTGTCGTTGGCGATCGCCACCGCGTCGTCCTCGTCGCGGTACGGCAGCACCGCGAGCACCGGGCCGAAGATCTCCTCGCGCGCCACCGTCATCGACGGCTTGACGTGGCCGAACACCGTCGGCCGCACGTAGTAGCCGCGGTTCAGGTGCTCCGGACGGCCAGCGCCGCCGGTCACGAGCGTCGCTCCTTCGGCGATCCCGGTCTCGATCAGGCGCTGGATCTTGTCGAACTGCGCCTGGCTCGCCACCGGCCCCAACACCGTCCCCGGTGCCTCCGGGCTGCCCACGGTCTGCGCCTCGGCAACCTGCTTGGCGACGCGCAGCGCCTCCTCGTGGCGCTCCCGCGGCACCAGCATCCGGGTCGGCGCGTCGCAGGACTGGCCGCTGTTGGCGAAGCAGGCCTCGACGCCCTTGGCCACCGCGACCGCGAAGTCGGCGTCGGGCAGGACGATGTTGGCCGACTTGCCGCCCAATTCCTGGGTCACGCGCTTGACCGTGTCGGCGGCGGTCTTGGCGACCGCGATGCCGGCGCGGGTCGAGCCGGTGAACGACACCATGTCGACATCCGGGTGCGCGGCCAGCGCCTGCCCGACCTCGGGGCCGGTGCCGTGGACCAGGTTGAACACGCCCTTGGGGCAGCCCGCGTCGGCCATGATCTCGGCGAACACGACGGCGCTCAGCGGCGCGATCTCGCTTGGCTTGAGCACCATGGCGCAACCGGCGGCGATCGCCGGCGCCACCTTGCAGACGATCTGGTTGAGCGGCCAGTTCCATGGCGTGATCAGCGCCGCGACGCCGATCGGCTCGCGCAGGATGCGGCTGGCGCCGCGTTGCCGCTCGAAGGCGAACGTCTCCAGCGCGGTGATCGCGGCCTCGAGATGGACTCGGCCGGCCAACGCCTGCGCCTCGCGGGCGAAGGCCGCGGGCGCGCCCATCTCGCGCGTCACTGCTCGCGCGATCTCCTCGAAGCGCTCGTTGTAGAGTTCGAGCACGCGGCGCAGCAGCGCCAGGCGCGCGTCCCGCGCGGTCGCGGCGAACGCCGGGAAGGCGGCGCGCGCCGCGATGACCGCGCGGTCCACGTC
>CAXTVL010000374.1:0-3351 GCA_964247515.1 uncultured Acetobacteraceae bacterium
GCAGCCCGTCGAAGCGGTATTCCATGATCCAGTAGATCGCGTTCTGGATGAAGTAATCGCGCACCGGCGCCCGCTCGTGCGCGATCGCGGCCCCCCACGGCGTATGCTTCGCCTCGTCGAAGAACCGCGTGCCGGCATAGGCGTGGACGTATGCCCCGTCGGGACCGAAATGGTTGTAGACCACGTCGAGGTAGACCAAAAGGCCGAGCCCGTGTGCCCGGTCGATCAGTGTCTTGAGCTGGCCCGGCGTGCCGTAGGCGCTGTCCGGCGCGTATGGCAGCACGCCGTCATAGCCCCAGTTGCGCTCGCCGGGAAACTCGTTGACCGGCATCAGCTCGATCGCGGTGATGCCGAGATCCCGCAGTCGTTCGAGCTGGTCGCCGATGCCGGTGAAGCCGCCCATCAGGCCGGGATGCAGCTCGTAGATCACCGCCTCGTGCCACGGGCGGCCGGCCCAGTCGGTGTTGTGCCACTCGTGCTCGGCGGGATCGAGCACCACGCTCCAGCCATGCACGTCGCCGTCCTGCAGCCGCGAGGCCGGGTCCGGCACTTCCAACCCGTCCGGCATCCGGTACTTGTAGCGGGTGCCGGGGGGGGGCGCGGGGCCCGCCGCGCCCCCCCCCGGGCCCGCGCGGGGGCCGGCGGGCGCCGCGGCGCCCGCCTCGAACCAGACGTCGCCGGCCGGCTGCATCGGCGTCGGCGCTTGGTCGCGCAACAGCAGCTCCATGCTGTCGCAGGCCGGCGCCCAAAGCCGGAACCTCGTTGTGCCGTCGCCCTGGAGCGTGGCCCCGAACGGCAGGCGGTGGGCGTGGCGGGCACTCATCCGCCGGCCCGCAGCACGATGGTGGCCAGCGGCGGCAGCGTCAGCGCCAGCGACATCGCCTGGTCGTGGCTCTCGACCGCCTCCGCCCGCACCTGTCCGCCATTGCCCATGTTGGAGCCCCCGTAGATGTCCGCGTCGCTGTTCAGCACCTCGTCCCACGCGCCGCCCTGCGGCACGCCGAGGCGGTAGCCAAAGCGCGGCACCGGAGTGAAGTTGCAGACCACGAGCACCGGCGCGTCGCCATCCTCGCCGAGACGCAGATAGGCGAACACGCTCTGCGCGCGGTCGTCGATCACCACCCAGCGGAAGCCGCGGTGGTCGCAATCGAGCCGGTGCAGGGCGGGCGTCGCGCGGTACAGCAGGTTGAGGTCACGCACCAGGCTCTGTACGCCGACATGGCGCGGCTCGTCGAGCAGGTGCCAGTCGAGGCCGGAATCGTGGTTCCATTCGCGCCACTGCGCGATCTCACCGCCCATGAACAGCAGCTTCTTGCCGGGATGCGTCCACATGAAGCCGAAATAGGCGCGCAAATTGGCGAAGCGCTGCCACACATCGCCCGGCATCTTCTCGATCAGCGAGCCTTTGCCGTAGACCACCTCGTCGTGCGACAGCGGCAGCACGAACTTCTCCGAGAACGCGTAGACCAACCCGAAGGTGAGCTGGTCGTGGTGCCAGCGCCGGTTGACCGGGTCTTCCTGCATGTAGTGCAGGCTGTCGTGCATCCAGCCCATGTTCCACTTGTAGTCGAAGCCCAACCCGCCGTCGCGCGCCGGGCGGCTGACGCCGGGCCAGGCGGTGCTCTCCTCGGCGATCAGCACCGCGTGCGGGCAGCGCTCGCGCACCACCTCGCTCAGCTCCTGCAACAGCGCCACGGCTTCGAGGTTCTCGCGCCCGCCGTACTGGTTGGGCACCCACTCGCCGGCCTTGCGGCTGTAGTCGCGGTACAGCATCGAGGCCACGGCGTCGACGCGCAGCCCGTCGACCCGGTACTGCTCCAGCCAGTGCAGCGCGCTGCCGATCAGGAAGCCCTTCACCTCGTTGCGGCCGAGGTTGAAGATGAAGGTGTTCCAGTCGGGGTGGAAGCCCTCGCGCGGGTCGGCGTGCTCGTAGAGCGGCGTGCCGTCGAAGCGCGCCAGGCCGTGCGCGTCGGAGGGGAAGTGCGCCGGCACCCAGTCGAGGATCACGCCGATGCCGGCCTCGTGGCAGCGGTCGACGAACTCGGCGAAGTCCTGCGGCGTGCCGAGCCGGGCGCTGGGCGCGAACTGGCCCAACGGCTGATACCCCCAACTGCCGCCGAACGGGTGCTCCATGATCGGCATCAGCTCGACATGGCTGAAGCCCATCCGCGTCACGTACGGGATCAGCCGCTCCGACAGCGTGGCCCAGACCGAGTCCGCCCCCGGTTGCGCCGGCAGCCAGGAGCCGGCATGGACCTCGTAGACGCTGATCGGCGCGCTCGGATCCTGCGCCGGATGCCAGTGGCCAGACTGCCACGCGAAGGTCTCGTCGGCGACGATCGAGGCGGTGGCCGGCGGCACCTCGGCCGAGGCCGCGACCGGATCGGCCTTGAGCGGCAGCAGGCTGCCGTCCGGCCCCAGCAACTCGTATTTGTAGACCGTGCCGGGGCCAAGGTCGGGCACGAACAGCTCCCACACCCCGGCGCCCTGGCGCAGCCGCATCGGGTGGCGGCGGCCGTCCCAGGCGTTGAAGCTGCCGACCACCGAAACCCGGCGGGCGTTCGGCGCCCAGACCGCGAAGCGCACGCCGCGCACCCCTTCGAGGGTCGCGACATGGGCGCCGAGCACGCGCCCCAGTTCGCGGTGGCGGCCCTCGCCCATGAGATAGACGTCGAGGTCGCCCAGCGCCGGGCCGAAGCCGTACGGGTCGGCCACGACCCGCTCGGCGCCGGCCGCGTCGGTCACGCGCAACCGGTATGGCACCCGCACCGGCAACATCCCGGACCACAACCCGGCGGGATCGACCCGCCGCATCGGCGCCAGCGGCTTGGCGCCCTCGGTCGAGACCAGGGCCACGTCGGCGGCGTCCGGCAGGAACGCCCGCACCGCGCAGCCGCCGGTCAGGTCATGCGGACCCAGCACGGCGAACGGATCGCCGTGCCGCGCCTGGACGATCGCCTCGACGGCGCCGGGATCGAGCGCGTCGGTGGCCACCATGTCGTTCACGCGGCACTCTCCGTCTGCATGACGCGCTGCGCGATGGTGTCGAGCCCGCGCAGCGGGATGGCGAGCCAGGTCGGCCGGTTGGCGGCCTCGTAGCGGATCTCGTAGGCCGCCTTCTCGATCAGGAACAGGTCGAGCAGCGGCGCCTCCGCCGCCGGCGGCGCCCAGGGCTGGTCCTGCGCGTGCAGCACCGCGCGGTAGGCGTCGAGGAAGGTGGCGCCCGCCAGCTTGCGGAACCGCTCGATCAGCGCCGCCCGCCGCTCGTCGCTGGCCGCCGAATGCGCGACCCGTCCAGGCGCCGCCGCCGGGCAACGCCAGCGTCGCCGCCTCGCGCAGCAGCGCCAGCAC
>CAXTVL010000375.1:0-3339 GCA_964247515.1 uncultured Acetobacteraceae bacterium
ATCCTGGGCCGGCTGTTCGAGGCGCGGTTCGAGCGCGGCGTGGTGGTGGTGGCGACCTCCAACATCCCGCCGCGCGAGCTGTTCGCGGGGCAGCCGGGGCGTGACGCCTTCCTACCGTTCATCGCGCTGATCGAGCGCAACCTCGACGTGCTGGCGCTCGAAGCCGGGCGCGATTTCCGCCGCGCCCGGCGGCGCGCGCTGCCGACCTGGAGCGTGCCCGCGGACCGCCGCGCCGACGCGGCGCTCGACGCCGCCTTCGCCGAGCTGACCGGCGGCGTGGCGGCGCGCGAGGAGCGGTTGCTGGTGGCCGGCCGCACGCTGCGCATCCCGCTGGCGGCGGCGGGCGTGGCGCGGTTCGACTTCGCCGCCCTGTGCGCCTCGGCGCTGGGGGCCGGCGACTACCTGGCGCTCGCCACGCATTACCACGCGCTGGTGCTGGACGCGGTGCCGCGCCTGGCGCCGTCGAATTACGACGAGGCGCGCCGCTTCATCACGCTGGTCGACGCGCTCTACGACCACCGGGTCAAGCTGGTCGCCTCCGCCGCCGCCGCGCCGGACGGGCTGTACGAGCGCGGCGACGGCGCGCGGGCGTTCGAGCGCACCGCCTCGCGGCTGGAGGAGATGCAGAGCCGGGACTACCTGGCGCTGCCGCATCTGCCCTAGCCTTGCGGCACGACATGGCGCCTGGGCCGGCGAACTGCGGCTTGAGCGCGCCCGCCACGGCCCGGTGTCCCGGCGTCGGCTTGTCGGGTTCGCCGCGATGGGTTAGCAACGCCCGCCGTGCCGGACACGCCGGTGCCGGAAACGCCGGTGCCTGGCCGGCGCCTGCTGCGCCCTCCCGTTCCGTAAGGACCTCCCCGCATGGCACGCAACAAGATCGCGCTGGTCGGCGCCGGCAACATCGGCGGCACGCTGGCGCACCTGATCGGCCTCAAGGAGCTGGGCGACGTCGTGATGTTCGACGTGTTCGGCGGCGTCGCCGCCGGCAAGGCGCTCGACATCATGCAGTCGAGCCCGGTCGACGGCTTCGACAGCGCGATGTCCGGCGGCTCCGATTACGCGGCCATCGCCGGCGCCGACGTGGTGATCGTGACCGCGGGCTTCCCCCGGATGCCGGGCATGAGCCGCGACGACCTGCTCGCCAAGAACGCCGGGGTGATCGAGCAGGTCGCGGACGGCATCAAGGCGCACTGCCCGGGCGCCTTCGTCATCGTCATCACCAACCCGCTCGACGTCATGGTCTGGGTGATGCAGCAGCGCTCCGGGCTGCCCAAGGAGCGCGTCGTCGGCATGGCCGGCGTGCTCGACAGCAGCCGGTTCCGGCTGTTCCTGGCGCAGGAGTTCGGCGTCTCGGTCGAGGACGTGACCGCCTTCGTGCTGGGCGGCCACGGCGACACCATGGTGCCGCTCACCAGGTACTCGACGGTCGCCGGCATCCCGATCCCCGACCTGATCAAGATGGGCTGGACCACGCAGGAGCGGATCGACGCGATCTGCGCCCGCACCGCCAACGGCGGCGGCGAGATCGTCAAGCTGCTGGAAAAGGGCAGCGCCTTCTACGCGCCCGCCGCCAGCGCCGTCGCGATGGCGGAGGCGTTCCTGCGTGACAAGAAGCGGGTGCTGCCGGCGGCGGTGATGCTGAACGGCGAGTACGGCCTGCACGACCTCTATGTCGGCGTGCCGGTGGTGATCGGCGCCGGCGGGGTCGAGCGCATCGTCGAGGTGGCGTTCACCCCGGACGAGAAGGCGGCCTTCGACAGATCGTGCGACGCGGTGCGCGGGCTGGTCGAGGCGTTCAAGAAGCTGGGGACCTGATCCGGTGAACATCCACGAATACCAGGCCAAGGACCTGCTCAAGCAGTACGGCGTCGCCGTGCCGGACGGCCACGTCGCCTGGACCCCGGAGGAGGCCGCCGAAGCCGTCGCGAAGCTGCCCGGCCCGGTGTACGTGGTGAAGTCGCAGATCCACGCCGGCGGGCGCGGCGCCGGGCGGTTCAGCGACGACCCCGGCGGCAAGGGCGGCGTCCGCCTGGCGCGCTCGGCCGGGGAGGTGCGCGAAGCCGCCGAGGCGATGATCGGCCACACCCTCGTCACCAAGCAGACCGGCCCGGCCGGGCGCAAGGTCCATCGCCTCTACATCGAGGCCGGCTGCGACATCGCGCGCGAGCTGTACCTGTCGCTGCTGATCGACCGCGCCACCTCGCGCGTGGTCATCATGGCCTCGACCGAGGGCGGCATGGAGATCGAGGAGGTGGCCGAGCGGCACCCCGAGAAGATCCTGCGCGTCCAGGTCGACCCGGCGGCCGGCATCTCGGCGTTCCACGCTCGCCGACTGGCGTTCGGGCTGGGTCTCGCGGGCAAGCAGGTGGCGGCGTTCGGCCGCTTCGTCGCCGCGATGTACGCCGCGTTCGTGGCGCTCGACTGCGCCATCGTCGAGGTGAACCCGCTGGTCGTGACCGGCGCGGGCGAAGTGGTGGCGCTCGACGCCAAGGTGAGCTTCGACGACAACGCGCTGTTCCGCCACCCGGAGCTGGAGAAGCTGCGCGACGAGGCCGAGGAGGACCCCAAGGAGCTGGAAGCCGCCCGCCACAGCCTGAGCTACGTCGCCCTCGACGGCAGCATCGGCTGCATGGTCAACGGCGCCGGCCTCGCCATGGCCACCATGGACATCATCAAGCTGTACGGCGCGGCGCCGGCCAACTTCCTCGACGTCGGCGGCGGCGCCACCAAGGAGCGGGTGACGGCGGCGTTCAAGATCATCCTGTCCGACCCCAACGTCGAAGGGATCCTCGTCAACATCTTCGGCGGCATCATGCGCTGCGACGTGATCGCCGAGGGGGTGATCGCGGCGGCGCGCGAGGTGAGCCTGAACGTGCCGCTGGTGGTGCGGCTGGAGGGGACCAACGTGGAACTGGGCAAGGACATCCTGGCCAAGTCGGGCCTGGCGATCATCCCGGCCGACAACCTCGCCGACGCCGCCGAGAAGATCGTGCGCGCCGTCAAGGACGCAGGCTGATGGCGGTCCTGGTCGACGCCGACACGCGGGTCATCACCCAGGGCTTCACCGGCGCGCAGGGGACGTTCCACTCCGAGCAGGCGATCGCCTATGGCACCAAGGTCGTGGGCGGGGTGACGCCGGGCAAGGGCGGCGGCACGCATCTCGACCTGCCGGTGTTCGACACCGTGGCCGAGGCGGTGGCGCGCACCGGGGCCGACGCCAGCGCCATCTACGTGCCGCCGCCGTTCGCCGCCGACGCCATCCTGGAGGCGATCGACGCGGGGGTGCGGCTGATCGTGTGCATCACCGAGGGCATCCCGGTGCTCGACATGGTGCGGGTC
>CAXTVL010000376.1:0-3333 GCA_964247515.1 uncultured Acetobacteraceae bacterium
GCTCCCGGCCTGCCCGCCGCCGGCCTGCAGGGTTTGCATCAGTTGCGCGAACAAATGGCCGAGCTGGGCGATTTCGGCCTGGATCGCCCCGCCCGACGTCAGGGGTGCGACGGACGCCGCACCCTGACCGCCGCCGACCGGAGGACTGAAACCTGAGATCGCCATCTGCCGAGCCCCGCCGGTGTTGAGGCCGACACACTGGCCATGGCGACCTGACGCCAACCTGTCCGACGCTCTCACGGGGCCGGCACCGGTCAACGACCTCGCCCGCTACCCGACGCCGCCGCGCGAAGCGGCCCTGTCGCGCCATCCCCAACTCTGTTTTTGCGGCAGGAACAGGACCATCAGCGCCATGGCGGCGATCAGCACGCCCGAGGCCGCGAAGCGGCCCAGGGCGAGCCCGCCATTGGCGACCGGTTTGTCGAGCAGGTCGCCCAGCGTGGCGCCGAGCGGCCGGGTGAGGATGAAGGCGGCCCAGAACAACAAGGTCCGCGACACGTCGGTCGAGATGTAGGCCGCGGCGATGCCCGCGAGACCGATCGCGAACACGACGGCACCGCCCTCGTAGCCGAGCCCGGTCGTGTCGGCCATCCAGTCGCCCAACGCCGTGCCCAGCGTCTGCGAGAACATGATGGTCGCCCAGTAGAACGCCTCGACCTTGGGTGTCGTCACGGTGTCGTTCGAAACCGATCCCGATACCCGATACCAGAGGCCGAGGGTTGCCAGCAGCAACAGCAGCAGCGCCAGCGAGCCGCCGGAGTAGCCGATGCCGAGCGAGCGGTCGAAGAAGTCGGCCAAGGTCGTGCCGGCCGTCGTGGTCGCGACGATCACCGTCCAGTACAGGAGCGTGTGCAGCCGCTTGGCAGCGATCTGCGCGGCCACGGCCAGTACGAAGATGGTGGCGAAGATCGCCGTGCCGATCAGGTAGCCGAGGCCCAGCGTCATGGTGACTGCGTCACCTCCGGTCTCGCCCAGCGTGGTCGCGACCACCTTGACCGCCCAGAACGCGAGCGTCGCTTCAGGCACTTTCTTCAAGGCGCTTCTAGCCAGCTCGTCCATGGCGGTTCCCTCGCGGCGTCCTGGGATGTCCGGGATTGGTGCGCCCGACGGTCGGGCACGTGGTCGGCCCAATGTCTGCGCTCCGCCAGGTTGCGCCGTCCGGGACACCGGGTTGGGAAATCCCAACCTCGCCGATCGTCTCAGCCGTCAGGGAATGCGGCTGTCAGGGCGCGGGCACCGACCCGGGCAGGCCCAGCATCCGTCGACTCGCCGCGTCGTCGATGCCGGTGCCGGCGAAGTCGTCGAAGGTCTTGGTGGTCGCGGTGATGATGTGGCGCTCGATGAACGGCGCTCCCTCGCGCGCCGCCTGTTCCGGGTCCTTGAGGCAGTCCTCCCACTCGTAGACCGCCCAGCCGGCGAAGTCGTGCTCGGTGAGCCTCGCGAACACGCCCTGGAAGTCGACCTGGCCGTCGCCCAGCGAGCGGTCGCGCGCGGCGCGCTTCAGCCAGGGCTGGTAGCCGGAATACATGCCCTGCCGGGCGGTCGGGTTGAACTCGGCGTCCTTGACGTGAAACGAGCAGATGCGCTCGTGGTAGAGGTCGATGAAGCCGAGATAGTCGAGCCCCTGCTTGATGAAGTGGCTGGCGTCGTAGTTGATGCGGCACCGCTGGTGCCCGCCCACCGCGTCGAGGAACATCTCGAAGGTGACGCCGTCGAAAATGTCCTCGGTCGGGTGGATCTCGAAGCCGACATCGACGCCGGCCGCGTCGTAGGCGTCGAGGATCGGCCGCCAGCGGCGCCCCAGCTCGGCGAACGCGATCTCGATCATCCCGGCCGGGCGCTGCGGGTACGGATACAAATAGGGCCAGGCCAGCGAGCCGGTGAACGTCACCGTCTCGGTGAGGCCGAGCCGGCGCGACACCTGGGCCGCCTTCGTCACCTGCTCCGCCGCCCAGGCCTGGCGCGCCGCCGGCTTGCCGCGCAGCGCCGGGGGCGCGCTGCCGTCCATCATCTCGTCATAGGCGGGATGCACCGCGACCAACTGGCCCTGCAGGTGCGTCGACAGCTCGGTGATGGCGAGGCCGTGGTCGGCGCACAGGCCACGCACCTCGTCGCAATACGCCTCGCTCGAGGCGGCACGGTCGAGGTCGAACACGCGCGGGTCGAGCGTGGGGATCTGGATGCCCCGGTAGCCCATGCCGGCGGCCCAGCCGGCCAGCCCGGCCAGGCTGTCGAACGGCGGCCCGGCGCCGATGAACTGCGCCAGGAACAGCCCCGGTCCCTTGATCGTCCTCATGCGCCCGCCTCCCCGATCCGTGCCGCCGCCTCGATCGCTCCCACGTCGCGCAGCAGCGTCAGCGCGTGGGTGATGGCCCGGCCCGCGACGTCGCCGTGCCGCAGGTCGTCGCCGAAGATCGGCGTCACGCGCAGCAGCGCCGCCACCAGCTCGTCCGCCCGGTGGGCACCGGCGCTGGCGGCGCGCAGCGTCTGCGCCAGCGCGTCCGGCACCTCGTAGGCCGCGCCGCGCAGGTCGCGGCCGGAGGCGAACTGCATCCAGGCCGCGACGGCCAACGCCAGGCGCGGGAACGGCAGGCCGGCGGCGAGACGCGCGCGCATCGGCGCCAGCAGGCGCTGGGCGATCTTCTGCGAGCCGTCGGTCGCGATCTGCCAATTCGTGTGCCGCAGCGCCGGGTTCGCCAACCGCCGCAACACCGAGCGCTGATAGGCGTCGAGGTCCGCCCCGCCCCGCACCGGCGGCGCGCCCAGCCCCCCCCGCAAGGGCCGCGCCACTCTCCCGCGCCATCAGGTCGCGCGCGAAGGCGTGCAGTCGCGGCACCGCCATGGCATCGGCGGTGTGGACGCAGCCGGCGAGCCAGCCGAGATAGGCCAGCGCACTCTGGCAGCCGTTCAGCAGCCGCATCTTCATCGCCTCGTACGGCGCCACGTCCGCAACGATCTCGGCGCCGGCGCGCTCCCAGGGCGGCCGCGGGCCGCGGAAGGCGTCCTCGATCACCCATTGCCGGAACGGCTCGCACACCACCGGCGCCGCGTCACGCAGCCCGAGCGCCGCCGCCGCCTCGTCCATGTCGGCGTCGCGTGTCGCCGGCACGATACGGTCGACCATGCTGGCGGGGAACGCCGCCTGGCGCTCGATCCAGCCGGCCAGGCCCGGGTCGGACATCGCGGCCAGGCCCGTGACCACCGCGCGCAGCACGCGGCCGTTGCCCGCGATGTTGTCGCAGCTCAGCAGCGCGGGCGCGCCCCCGCCCATGGCGCGTCGCCGCGCCAGCGCCGCGACCAGCAGCATCGCGCTCAGCAGGGCCGCCCGGGTGG
>CAXTVL010000377.1:0-3325 GCA_964247515.1 uncultured Acetobacteraceae bacterium
CCTCCTTGAACGTCGTCTCGATGACGCCGGCGCGGCCGCCGCCGATGGCGCTGGCGTACGAGAGCGCCACCTCCATGGCGTTGCCCGACGGGTCCTGCGCCACCGCGACCAGGCAGGGCACGCCGCCGCCGCGCTGGTACTCGCTGCGCACGGTATGCCCCGGCCCCTTGGGCGCGATCATGAAGATGTCGATGTCGGGCCGTGGGTCGATCAGGTTGAAGTGGATGTTGAGCCCGTGCGCGAACGCCAGCGCGCTGCCAGGGCGCAGGTTCGGCGCCAGCCTGTCGCGGTACAGGTCGCCCTGCCCCTCGTCCGGGGTCAGCACCATGACCACGTCGGCCCACGCCGCCGCCTCGGCCGGGTCCATGACGCGCAAGCCCGCCGCCTCGGCCTTGGCGACGCCGGCGCTGCCGGCGCGCAGGCCGACCGCGAGGTCGGACTGGCCGCTGTCCTTGAGGTTGTTGGCGTGCGCGTGGCCCTGGCTGCCGTAGCCGATGATCGCGACCTTCTTGGCCCGGATCAGGTTCACGTCGGCGTCGCTGTCGTAGTACACGCGCATCGGGGCGTCTCCTTGAAACTCGGTGCGTCTTAAATGATGCGGGTGCCGCGCGCGATGGCGGCGACCCCGGTGCGCGACACCTCGGCCAGACCCAGCGGGCGCATCAGGTCGACGAAGGCGTCGAGCTTGTCGCTGCTGCCGGTCATCTCGAACACGAAGCTGGCGATGGTGGCGTCCACCACCCGCGCCCGGAACGCGTCTGCCAGCCGCAGCGCCTCGCTGCGCTTGTCGCCGGTGTTGCTCACCACCTTGATCAGCGCCATCTCGCGCGCGACATAGGCGCCGTCGCGCGACAGGTCGGCGACGCGATGCACCGGCACCAAGCGGTCGAGTTGCGCCTTGATCTGCTCGATCACCATTTCGGTGCCCGAGGTCACGATGTTGATCCGGCTGCGGCCGCGCTCGTCCTCGACCGGAGCCACGGTCAGGCTGTCGATGTTGTAGCCGCGGCCGCTGAACAGGCCGATCACCCGCGCCAGCACGCCGGCCTCGTTCTCGACCAGCACGGCGATGGTGGCGGTGCGGTGCGCCGGCGCTTCGGACATGCCGGTCAGACCAGGACCAGGCCCTCGTCGGTGATGCCGGCCGCCTGCCGCACCTCGCCCGAGCCCAGCAGCATCTCGTTGTGCGCGGCGCCGCTCGGGATCATCGGGTAAACGTTCTCGCGCGGCTCGACCGCGATGTCGGCGATCACCGCCCCCGGCTCGGCCAGCATGGCGCGGATCACGTCGTCGAGCTGATCGACGCTGGTGGCGCGCATCCCGACCGCGTGGAACGAATCCGCCAGCTTCACGAAGTCGGGCAGCGCCGCCGAGTAGCTCTCGGAGTAGCGGCTGCCGTGCAGCAGCTCCTGCCATTGCCGCACCATGCCCATGTACTGGTTGTTCAGGATGAACACCTTCACCGGCAGGCGGTACTGCGCCAGCGTCGCCATCTCCTGGATGTTCATCAGGATGCTTGCCTCGCCGGCGATGTCGATGCACAGCGCGTCGGGGTGCGCCACCTGCACGCCCATCGCCGCCGGCAGGCCGTAGCCCATGGTGCCGAGGCCGCCGCTGGTCATCCAGCGGTTCGGTCGGTCGAAGCGGAAATACTGCGCCGCCCACATCTGGTGCTGGCCGACCTCGGTGCTGACGAAGGTGTCGCGCCCGGTCGCGCGGCTCAGCTCGTACAGCCGCTGCACCGCGTATTGCGGGCGGATGACGGCGCCGGCGCTCATGTCCTGGGCGAAGTCGAGGCACTTGACGCCGCGCCAGGCCTCGATCCGCCGCCACCATTCGGCCAGCGCCGCCGGTTCGGCGTGCGGCTCGCCCGCCTCCCAGGCGTCGGCCAGCGCCTCCAGGGCACGCCCGGCGTCACCGATCACCGGCACGTCGACGGCCACGTTCTTATTGATGCTGGACGGGTCGACGTCGACGTGGATCTTCTTCGAGTCCGGGCTGAACGCGTTGAGCCGGCCGGTCACGCGGTCGTCGAAGCGGGCGCCCACGTTGAGCATGACGTCGCAGCCGTGCATCGCGAGGTTGGCCTCGTAGGTGCCGTGCATTCCCAACATGCCAAGGAACCGCGGATCGTTGGACGGGTAGGCGCCCAGGCCCATCAGCGTGCTGGTGATCGGGAAGCCGGTCGCGCGTACCAGCCGGACCAGCGCCGCGCTGGCCGCGTCGCCGGCGTTGATGACGCCGCCGCCGCTGTAGATGACCGGCCGCTTGGCAGCCTTGAGCAGCGCCACCGCCCGCTCGATCGCGCTTGTCGCCGGGGCTGCCACCGGCCTGTAGCTGCGATGCGCCGCGACCGGCGCCGCCGCGTACGGCGCGCGGCCGATCAGGATGTCCTTCGGCAGGTCGATCACCACCGGGCCGGGGCGCCCGCTGCGCGCCACGTAGAACGCGTCGTGCACGGTCGCAGCGAGGTCGGCGCCGCGCTTGACCAGGTAGTTGTGCTTGGTCGCCGGCCGGGTGATGCCGGTGGTGTCGGCCTCCTGGAACGCGTCGTTGCCGATCAGGTGGGTCGGCACCTGGCCGGTGAGGCAGACCACCGGCACGCTGTCCATCAGCGCGTCGAGCAACCCCGTCACCGCGTTGGTGGCGCCGGGCCCGCTCGTCACCAGCACCACGCCGACCCGCCCGGTGCTGCGCGCGTAGCCCTCGGCCGCGTGCACCGCCGCCTGTTCGTGCCGCACCAGGATATGCCGGATCGCGTCCTGCTGGTAGATCGCGTCGTAGATCGGCAGCACGGCGCCGCCCGGATAGCCGAAGATGACCTCGACACCCTGCTCGCGCAGCGCCCGCAACAGGACTTCGGCGCCCGACAGGGACGCGGTTTCGGTGGCGGCAATGGGTTCGAGGGTGGTGCTCATGGCGCCTGATTAGGCCCGGGGCGGCCCCGGCGTCAACCGCCATCATTACGAAAAATCTGAATCTTGCGGGAAAGACGTTCCGAAAGTTTCGTCTGAGCAGTGAACCGCGCAGCGATCTTATGCGTGTGTTCGGGGGCAGCCATGCAGTGCCCGCGAAACCAGGTCGCCTGGCGCTTGGTGTACCGGCAACTCGCCAGGATCGCCGAGCCGGTCGCGGCCGGCAGATCCAGCTCGCCGCGCAGATGCGCCGCGAGTTCCGGCACGCCATGCGCCCGCATCGCCGGCAAGGCGGGGTCGAGCCGCGACGCCTGCAGCGCCGCCACCTCGGGCAGCGCGCCGGCCTGCAGCATGGCGGCGAAGCGGGCGGCGATGGCGGCGCGCAACGCGTCGCGCGGTGGGTCGAGCAG
>CAXTVL010000378.1:0-3319 GCA_964247515.1 uncultured Acetobacteraceae bacterium
GGCCGCTGGCTGGCGCCCGCCAGGTCGCCACCTGGCGCCATTTGCCCGCCGAGTGGCTCGAGCTCAGCTATGCGGTCGAGACCTTGCGGGTCAACAAGAAGACCAGCGTGCTGCAGTTCGTGGGGGCCGCCGCCAAGGTCGGCACCACCACCGTGGCGTCCGGCTTCGCCAGGGTCGCCGGGCAGGCGGTGGCGGAAAGCATGGGGGTGATGGGCCTGGGCGCCACGCTGCCGGTGCTGTTCGTCGATTGCTGCCCGAGGCCTGCGCCGTCGCGGCGGCGCAGGGCTCAGGTGCCCGAGGCGTTGAGCCTGGTCGAGGCGTTCCGGCAGGACAGCCTGTCGCTCGACACGGTGATGCCCAGCGACGACGCCGCCGGGGTGTTCCGGGCGTGGCTCGGCGCCACCGACGCCGCCGGAGCCACGCGGAGCGGCCCGGCCGAGCTGGCGCGCCTGTTCGACCTGTTGCGCGAGCGTTTCTCGCTGGTCGTGCTCGACTGTCCCGCCGTCGCGCAGGGCGTGGGCGCGCTGTCGCTGGCGCCGCATTGCGACGGCACCGTCGTGGTGCTGCGCGCCGCCGCCACCCGCATCGGCGCGGTGCGGTCGGCGTGCGACCGGATCGAGCGGGTGGGCGGCCAGGTGATCGGCACGGTGTTCAACCGGGTGCCGAGGAAGTCGGCTTGGCCGTTCGGCCGGCGCGGCGCCTGACCCTGACGATGGCGGTTGTTGCCGATGTCCTCGTGGCGCCGCCGGTGCTCGTGGCCCCGCCCGGCGCCGACGCCGCGTGGACGGCGCGGCTTTCCGGCCTGGCCGGCGTCACCCTGTCGGCCGGGGAGGCCGGGGCGGGAGCCGTCTGGCGGTTCGAGACCGGGCACGGACGGGCGATCGCGTTCCCGGCCTCGCTGGTCGAGGTCTGGGAGCGGCCGCCCTACGCCATGCTGGTCCGCCTCGTCGCCGACCGGCCCGGCGGGCAAGTGTTGGGCGAGGCGGTGGTCGGCACGCGGTCGAGCCTGCGCGACCTGCGGGGCAAGGTCGAGGCGGCGATGGCGACGCTGCTGCGCGCGGCACTCGGCGGACGCCCGGGGGAGTCGGTCGAGAAGCCGCCTTCACCCAGGCCGAGGCGGCTGCCGATGGCGGCGTTGCGCGGGCGGGCGCGGCGCTTCGCCCATACCTGGCGGGAACGCCTGTTGGTCGAGCGGTGGAGCATCGGCACGCTGGCAGCCTCGACGGCGGCGCTGGTGTCCGGCGAGCCGCTCGGCGCGGTGTCCTGGGTCGATCCCGGCCGGCTCGGCAACCTGGCCGACCCGCATCCCTGGCCGGGAACCGCGCGCGTGCTGTGCGAGGAGTTCGCCCATGAGGGCGGCCCGGGTCCACGCCTCGGGCAGATCCTGGCGCTCGACCTTGCGCCCGACCGACGGCGGATCGCCGACGTGGCCCGCCTGCTGGGCGGCGCGCTGCATCGCTCCTATCCGGGCACGCTCGCCCACCAAGGTGAGACGCTGCTGCTGCCGGAAACCCCGGAGCGCGGGCAGACCACGCTCTACCGGCTAAGCGAGCCGGGCACGCTGGAGCCGCTCGGCGCCGTGGCACCGCGGCTGCGGATGGCCGATCCGACCCTGTTCCGACACGCCGGCCGCTTCTGGATCGCCTATGCGGACCTCGACATCGGCGAGCACGACAATCTCTGCCTGCTCCATGCCGAGGCGATCGACGGTCCGTGGCGGCCGCATCGCGGCAACCCGGTCAAGCTCGACATCCGCTCCTCGCGGCCGGCCGGTCCGGTGCTGTCGCATGATGGCCGGCTCTACCGTCCGGCGCAGGATTGCGCGCGCACCTACGGCGCCGCCGTGGTGCTGCACCGGATCGAGACGCTGACGCCCGACGCGTTCCGCGAGGTGGCGATCCGGCGCATCGAGCCGGACCGGCGCGGGCCGTTCCCGCACGGTCTGCACACCCTCGCCGTCGACGGCGACCGGCTGTGGATCGACGGGAAGCGGCAGGTGCTCGCGTGGCGCGCGCTGGCCGTCAAGCTGCGCCGCCGCCTGGCTCCTCAACCCGCGAAGGCTCCGATCCATGCGTGACCCGCTGGCCGTGCTCATGGACGCGCAACGGGGCGGCCCGGCGCTGCGCATCGCGGTCTACATGCACGACCTGGCCGGCGGCGGCTCCGAACGCGCCAACCTGAGCCTGATCCTGGCGTGGCGCGCCGCCGGACACGCCGTCACCTTGCTGTTGCATCGCAAGACCGGCGAGCTGGCGGACTTCCTGCCGCCCGACCTGCCGGTGGTCGATTTCGCGACCAGCCGCGCGGTCGCCGACGTGCCGCCGCTGGCGCGCTACCTGCGCAGCGCCCGGCCGGACATCCTGCTCACCAGCCTCGACCACAACAACATCGTGGGCCTGATGGCCAAGGTGCTGGCCGGCAGCCGGGTCCCGGTCATCATCTGCCAGCACAACCCGTTCACCAACGACCCGAGCCGGATGCAGGCCTGGACCTACCACGTGCTGCCGGTGTTCTACCGGTTGCTGACGCCGCTGGCGGCCGGCGTGGTCGCCGTGTCGGAGGGCGTCGCCGCCGATTTCAGCCGCGCCACCGGCGCCGCCCGGCACCGGATCAGCACCATCTACAACCCGGTCATCGGGCTCACCTTCGAGGCGCGGGCGGCCGAGCCGGTCAGCCATCCCTGGTTCGACCAGCCGGGGCCGCCGGTCTACGTGACGGCGAGCCGGCTGGTGGCGCAGAAGGGCCACGACCACCTGCTGCGCGGCTTCGCCAGGCATTGCCAGGGCGGCACGTCGGCGCGCCTGATGATCCTGGGCGACGGCCCGATGCGAGCCGACCTCGAGGCGCTGGCGGTCGAACTCGGCATCGCGCATTGCACCGAGTTCGCGGGCTTCGTCGCCAACCCATTGCCTTACGTCAAGCGCTCGGCGGCGTTCGTGCTGACCTCGCGCTACGAGGGGTTCGGCAACGTGCTGGTCGAAGCGTTCGGGGTCGGCACGCCGGTCATCAGCGTGGACTGCGATTACGGTCCCTCGGAGATCCTCGACGGCGGACGCTACGGCGTGCTGGTGCCGCCCGGCGACGTCGACGCGCTGGCCGCCGCGTTCTCGCCCGACCTGCGCGAGCGCTGGCCGGCCGCCGTGTTGCGCGCGCGCGCCAGCCACTTCACCTCGGCGGCGAGCGCGGAATCCTATCTGGAGCTGATCTGGCGCAAGGTGCACGAGGCTCGTGGCCACGTCGCCGCCCCGGGCGCCGCCCCGGGCGCTTCCCCGGGCGCCCCCACGAGCGGTGTCGCGGCGTGAGCGCGTCGTGGCGCGCG
>CAXTVL010000379.1:0-3317 GCA_964247515.1 uncultured Acetobacteraceae bacterium
AGCAGGCGCGGGTCGAGCTGGATGCCGGTCGGGTGCTCCTGGGTTTTGTAGAAGTTGGCCTCCTCGGTCAGGATGCTCTGCGGGATCAGGTGCAGGCCCAGCAGCTTGTCCGGATAGGCGTTGTATTTGAGGCTCCAGTAGGCGTCGGACTCGCCGGTGGTGTCGCCGCTGTAGGCGTTGGCGGGCTCGCGGTACTGCAGCAGCAGGTGGCTCGAGTTGCTGTTCTGCGAAAGTTGCGCCCAGGTGCTGATGTACTGCTCCGCCAGGTTGCGGAAATAGTTCCGGTCCTTGTTGTTGCCGGCGAAGTTGGCGATCTGCCCCATGGCGCCGACCGCCTCGATGCCCTTCAGCGCCAGGTTGACGCTGTGGGCGATCTGGCCGGTGAAGTCGTCGGTCTGGTTCTGGAACTGCGGGTCGACGGCGTTCGGGTACTGCACCCCGGCCGGGATGGTGGTGAGGTAGGTGGCCCACTGGCGGAACAGCGCGTAGTGCGCGTTGGCGTAGGTCGCGGCCTCGGCCTTGGAGACGTGCTGCATGTAGGCGTCGGCCATGATGAGCATGTTGGCGGTCTCCTCGACCGGCATGTTCTCGCCGCCGCCGTCGTTGTGCCCGGTGGCGTTCGGGTAGGTGGCGCCGAGGTCGTGCGGCGCGTACTGCGCCGGCCACTGCCCGGATTCCGAGTAGAAGATCACCGGCGCGAGCAAGTACCGCACCAGCTCGGGGTTGGTGTAGAGGAACGCCGGCATCGACGGGTACAGGATGTCCACGGTGGAGACGTTGTCGCTGCTGCTGATCTCCTCAACGAACAGGTACGGGTTGTCGATGGTGCCGGTCAGCTCGGTGCCGCCGAACGCCTGGCGCAACGTCAGCGCCACCAGCGCCGCGTAATGCGCGCCGCCCACCGTGGTCGCGGCGTTGGTGAGGTCGGTGTCGAGCGTGTTGGCGCGGTTGAGCGCCGCGGCCATGTCGTTGTAGGCGAACGCCGCCATGCTCTCGTAGGCCGGCCAGTATTGCCGCCACAGCGATACCGCGTTGCTGCCGAGGAAGTTGATCGCGGGGTCGCGCACATGGCCCAGCAACAGCGAGAACGGCGCCGTGGGCGTGGTGCCGACGCTGCCGAGCGACTTGGCGAAGGCGAACACCGGATAGGCGTTGTTGATCGCGCGCGGCTGGTTGGTGTCGTTGGAGCCGAGCAGCTTGCCCGACGAGACGAACTGCGCGCGCACCGTGGCGTCCGCCCCCGACTGCGTGGTGAGCCCGGCCTGGGTGGCGGTCGCGAACAACGCCGTGCCCCAGGAAGGATAGTCGTTGACCTGCTGGAACACCGTGGGCGCGTTGGGTGTCACGGTCCAGGCCGACAGGCTGCCGGCGCGGCTGCTGCCGTCCGAGTTGCGGGCGATGCTCTCGGGCGCCCACTTGATCAGCGCGGTGCTGTCGCCGTGCGCCCACTCGCCGCTGATGTCGAAGTAGACGCTGACACTGTGCGGGTTGCCGTCGCTGCTCTGGGCGCTGGCCATGATGTTGGCGAACGGGATGCTGAGTCGCTTCAGGTCGCGCGGCTCGACCGGCGAGAGGAAGTCCACCGTGAGGTCGACGCCGCCGGCGTTGAAGGTGAACACCGATTGCGTGGGCGTCGTCACCAGCGAGGTCTGCTTCATGCTGCCGGGGATGCCCGGCGGCTGGCCCATGAACAAATAGGCCTGGTTGTCGATATAGGCGATGCCGGTGATCGCCTTCACGGCGCCGTTCCAGTAGCGCGGCCAGGCGTTCGGCGCCAGGCCGCTGCTCTCGCGCAGCCAGGTGTTTTCTTCGGGTTGGGGGCCCCCGCGGGGGGGTGCGGCGGGGTTGTGGGGGGGTAAGGTGGGGGCGCGGGCGCCCGCGCCGCCGCAGAGCACGGCGGCGGCCAGGGCGCTGGACGCCATGAGGATGCTGATTTTTTTCATTGTCTCCCCGCAGATTTTTACTTGCGATTACTTATAGGTTCTTGAGCGGACGGTCGCGATCGGCAACGGTCCGGACGCTATTCCCATCCCGCCGCGAACGCCAACCGAATTGTCCGACATCACCGAAGCGTGAACCGCGGCGCGGCTGGTGGCCGACAGCCGTCGCGGATTGGTGCCGACGCCCGGGATTGAACCGGGGACCTACTGATTACGAATCAGTTGCTCTACCGCTGAGCTACGTCGGCCCGTCCGCGCGGTGGACTTCCCCGCGCGGTATACCTGCCGGTCACGGGTGTCGCAACCGGCGGCCACGGGCGGAACGGGTTGCCAGCGGGCGCGGCAACGTCGAAACATGGCACCGGCATGAAGCGAACCTCGCACAGACTGGCCGGGCACAGACGATGAGCGACGCCGCCCCTCCCGCGACCGCCGGCCGGCTGCGCGAGTGCCCGGATTGCGGCCTGTTCCTGACCCTGCCGGAACTGCCCCGCCACGCCTGCGCGCGCTGCCCGCGCTGCGACGCGGTGCGGGGCCGCGGCCGCGCCGCCCCGAGCGGCGGGCCGCTGGCGATGGCGGCGACCGGGCTGCTGCTGCTGCTGATCGCGTTCCAGAGCTCGTTCGTCGACCTCACCGTCAACGGCCTGAGCCGTGACACCACGGTGTTCACCGGGCCGCAGGCGTTGCAGGACCAAGGCATGTGGGAGGTGGCGATCGTGGTGCTGATCACCACCTTGCTGGCGCCGCTGGCACGCCTGATGGCGGTGCTGTGGGTGCTGCTGGGGGTGCGCCTGACCCCGCCCGGCCGCGTGACGCCCGGATTGTTCGAGGCCGGGTTCCTGGCGCACGTGTTCCGCTGGTCGGAGGTGCTGCGGCCCTGGGCCATGGTCGAGGTGTTCCTGCTCGGCCTGTTCGTGGCCTACACGCGGCTGATCGCGGTGGCACGCGTCGAGATCGGCTACGGCGTCTACGCCATGGCGGCGCTGATGCTGGCGACGGCCCTGGTCGATGCCAGCATGGATTCGGACACCATCTGGCAGGAGCTGGAGCGACGCCAGGAGGCGGGACCGCACGACGATGCCGCCGTCGATCCGGTCGGCTGCACCGGCTGCGGCCTGGTCGGCCCGGCCAGCGCCCGGGATTGCCGACGCTGCGGCAGCCGGCTGCGGCGGCGCAAGCCGGCCAGCCTCGGCCGCACCGGGGCGCTGACGCTGGCCGCCGCCTGCCTGTACATCCCGGCCAACATCCTGCCGGTGCTGACGCTGATCCGCCTGGGCCGGGGCGCACCGTCCACCATCCTGGGCGGGGCCGAGGAGCTGCTGCGGTTCGGGATGTGGCCGCTGGCGCTGCTGGTGTTCGTCGCCAGCATCATGGTGC
>CAXTVL010000380.1:0-3314 GCA_964247515.1 uncultured Acetobacteraceae bacterium
GTGCCAGGGTCTCCGAGCTGGCGCGCCGCGGCCCGGACGCGGACGGGCGCTGGGGTGTGGCCGGACAGTTCGCCACACCGGGCGGACCCGCCGATATCGGCACCGGCAGCGCCCCCGACGGGCCGGTCGAGCGACGGGTGTTCCGCCTCGACGGCGCCGCCCCACGCAGCCAGGCGGCGCTGGCCGAGCGGGTCGCCGTGGTGTGGCTGACGCCGCAGATGGACCGCATCTTCCAGGAGGGCGCCAGCGCCCGGCGGCGCTTCCTCGACCGGCTGGTCTACGCGCTGGAGCCGGGCCATGCCCGCCAGATCGCCGCGCACGACACGGCGCTGGCCAGCCGCAACCGGCTGCTCGCGGCGGGCGGCGCGGACCCGGCGTGGCCCCCCCCCCGCCCCCCCCGCCGCCCGGGGGGGGCCCCGGGGGGGCGCGCACCGCGCCGACATGACGCTGCACGACGCCACGACCGGGCTGCCGGCGGCGCAAGCCAGTACCGGGCAGCAGAAGGCGTTGCTGATCGGCGTGGTGCTGGGCCATGCGGCGCTGCTGGCCGGGCAGCGCGGGGCGGCGCCGATGCTGCTGTTGGACGAGCCGACCGTGCATCTCGACACCTCCCGGCGCGAGGCGTTGTTCGCGGCGCTGCGCGGGCTTCCGGCGCAGGCGTTCCTGACCGGCACCGATGCCGCCGCGTTCGCGCCGCTGCGCGGCCACGCGACCGGTTTCGTGGTCGCCGGCGGCGCTCTGGCACACGATCCGGAACTGGCCTGACCGCTGCCGCGGCACTGTCATTCCAGGGCAAACGAGCCTATATTCTCAATCATATAACGCATCCCAGGAGCGATTCGCCGGCATGAGTGACAGCGCCGCGCCGACCCCCGATTCCACGCCCGGCCCGCACCGCGACCCTGCCCTGTACGACGCCGATTCCATCTCGGTGTTGCGCGGGCTGGACGCGGTGCGCAAGCGGCCGGGCATGTATATCGGCGACACCGACGACGGCTCCGGCCTGCACCACATGGCGTTCGAGATCATCGACAACGCGGTCGACGAGGCGCAGGCCGGCTACGCCACCGCCTGCTCGCTGACGCTGAACGGCGACGGCAGCGTCACCGTGCGCGACGACGGCCGCGGGATCCCCACCGGGATCCACGCCGAGGAGGGCATCTCGGCGGCCGAGGTGGTGCTGACCCGGCTGCACGCCGGAGGCAAGTTCAACCAGAACAGCTACAAGGTCTCCGGCGGCTTGCACGGCGTCGGCGCCGCCGTGGTCAACGCGCTGTCGGAGTGGATGCAGGTGCGCATCTGGCGCGACGGCGTCGAGCACTTCATCCGCTTCGAGCACGGTGATTCGGTGGCGCCGCTCGCGGTGGTCGGGCCGTCCGAGCAGGACGGCGGCACCGAGGTCACGTTCAAGCCCAGCGCCGGCACCTTCACCAACGTCGAGTTCGAGCTGGCGGTCATCGAGAAGCGGCTGCGCGAGCTGGCGTTCCTCAATTCCGGCCTGCGCATCACGTTGCGTGACGAACGGCACGCGCCGCCGACGGAGACGGTGTTCTTCTACGAGGGCGGCCTGGTCGCCTTCGCCGCCTGGCTCGATCGCGGCAAGAACCCTGTCCTGGACAAGCCGATCAGCATCGCCACCGCGCCGGAGCCGCTGCACGGCATCCGGGTCGAGTTCGCGCTGACCTGGAACGACAGCTTCCACGAGACCATGCTGTGCTTCACCAACAACATCCCGCAGCGCGACGGCGGCACGCACCTGGCCGGGTTCCGCCAGGCGCTGACCCGCGTGGTCACGAAATACGCCGAGGGCATGGGCAAGAAGGACAACCTCGCCTTGGTCGGCGACGACATGCGCGAGGGCATGACGGCGGTGCTGTCGGTCAAGGTGCCGGACCCGAAATTCTCCTCGCAAACGAAGGAGAAACTGGTCAGCAGCGAGGTGCAGCCGGTGGTGCAGGCCGCCGCCGCCGACGCCATCGGCCACTGGTTCGAGACCCATCCCAAGGAGGCGCGCGCCATCATCCAGAAGGTGATGGACGCGGCGTCGGCGCGCGAGGCGGCACGGCGGGCGCGGGAGCTGACCCGGCGCAAGGGCGTGCTCGACATCTCGACCCTGCCCGGCAAGCTGGCCGACTGCCAGGAGCGCGACCCGGCCAAGTGCGAGCTGTTCCTGGTCGAGGGCGACAGCGCCGGCGGCTCGGCCAAGCAGGGGCGGGACCGCAAGTACCAGGCGATCCTGCCGCTCAAGGGCAAGATCCTCAACGTCGAGCGGGCGCGCTTCGACCGGATGCTCGGCTCGCAGGAGATCGGCACGCTGATCACCGCGTTGGGCACCGGCATCGGGCGCGGCGAGCCGGAGCAGGGCGGCTTCGACGCGGCCAAGCTGCGCTACCACCGGATCGTCATCATGACCGACGCCGATGTCGACGGCAGCCACATCCGCACGCTGTTGCTGACGTTCTTCTTCCGCCAGATGCCGGCGCTGATCGAACGGGGCTGCCTCTACATCGCGCAGCCGCCGCTGTACCGCGCCAAGCGCGGCAACGAGGAACGCTACCTCAAGGACGATTCGGCGCTGGAGCGCTTCCTGCTCGACAAGGCGCTGTCCGGCGGCAGGCTCGTCTACGCCGACGGCCACGCCGTCGAGGGCGACGAGCTGGACCACGAGGCGACGCTGCTGCGCGAGACCACGTTGCGGCTGCGGCGGCTGTCGGCGCATGTGCCGGTGGCGCTGCTGGAGCAGGCAGCGATCGCCGGCGCGCTGACCGCCGACGCCGAGCGCGCGACCGGCGCGAGCCAGTCGCTGGTGCAACGGCTCGACGCCGTGAGCCTGCCGGCCGAGCGGAGCTGGAAGGTCGTGGCCGACGCCTCCGGCCTGACCATGGCGCGGGTGGTGCGCGGCGTGGCCGAGCGGCACAGCCTGGACGCCGCCACGGTGCGCAGCGCGGACGCGCGCTGGCTCGACGAGCGCCACGCCGAGCTGGCGGCGCGCTTCGCCGAACCGGCGACGCTGCGGATGGAAACCACGACCGCCACGGCGGCGGGGCCGGCGACGGCGTTCGAACGCATCCTGGCGCACGGGCGGCGCGGGCTGACCATCCAGCGGTTCAAGGGGTTGGGCGAGATGAACCCGGAGCAGTTGTGGAAGACCACGCTCGACCCGGCGTTCCGCACGCTGTTGCAGGTAAAGGTCGCGGATGTCGAGGACGCGGGGTTGGTGTTCTCGACGTTGATGGGCGACGTGGTGGAGCCGCGGCGGGACTTCATCGTGGGGAACGCGCTGAAGGTGGCGAACTTGGATATTTGAGCGGCCT
>CAXTVL010000381.1:0-3310 GCA_964247515.1 uncultured Acetobacteraceae bacterium
CGCGGCGGCTGGAGCAGGGCGCGCAAGCTGGCCCGCAAGCTCCACCAGCCCTAGCGCCGCCAGCAGGTCCGCCGCGGCGGCGCCGCGCGGCACGGCGTGGATCGTCCCCGGCCGGCTCGCCAGCACCACGCTGACCGCCCGCTTCGGGCATAGACCCAGGCACCTGGTCTCGACCACCCGTGCCGCGCCGCGCTCGCCGGCGCGCAGGGCGCGGCGCAGCTCCTGGCCGAGCGACCGCTGCCCTTTGCGGCCGAAGCCGCCGTCGAGCTTGCCGCCGCACTTGCCGCAGACCAGCAACAGGTCGCGCCAGCCGGTCGGCGTCGACTTCATTCTAAACTCGTTTTGTTTGAGCAGTTGCAAATAAACCCAGAGACGTTCCGGGAACGTCACTAGCATCTTGCCGCGTTCGATCTCGCTTTGCAAAGCGAACACTCTCCGTTAAGAAATGTTGACTTCACGAATTGGCGTGAACTCCATTCGCGAGCGGCGACGATGGCGCACATCCCTGGGCTGCGGGCGGTCACGCGGTGGCTGCTTGTCGTGTCGGTGTTGCTGGCCCCGGCGTCGGCCTTCGCCCTAGCGCCGAGTTGCGGCCAGTTCTCGCCGGGCGAGCTGCCCAGCGTGGTCAACGCCAAGCTCTCGGCCCGCACCACGCTGCTGTGCAACGACGGCTTCGTGGCGCTGGCCTCCGGCGTCACCCATGGCGCGCTGTGGTCGGCCGAGCACCCGACCGCCGCCAGCCTCGCCGCCGCGCGCGCCACGCCGCGCCAGGGCCAGTTCCACATCGAGGACCGGCTGCCGCCGGCCGACCAGGCGCAGATCGCCGACTACCGCCGCTCCGGCTACGACCGCGGCCACATGACGCCCTCGGGCGACATGCCGGACGCGCAGTCGCAGCAGCAGACGTTCTCGCTGGCCAACATGGTGCCGCAGACCGCCGCGCTGAACCGGGGCATCTGGGCCGGCATCGAGACCGCGGTGCGCCGCCTCGCCAGCCGCGAGGGCGAGCTCTATCTCGTCACCGGCTCGGCGTTCGGCGGCCAGCAGTTGCAGTCGATCGGGGCGTCCGGCGTGCTGGTGCCGTCGGCCACCTGGAAGGCGGTCTACGACCCGCGCGTGGACGGCGCCGGGGTCTACGTGTGCGAGAACACCGCGACGCCGGCCTGCGAGGTGGTCTCGGTCGCCGCCCTGACCCAGGTCGTCGGCATCGACCCGTTCCCGTCGCTGCCGGCCAGCGTCAAGCGGGTCGCGATGAGGCTGCCCGCGCCGGGCAAGAGCCGCTATGCTCCGGGGCAGCGCGTGGCCGCGAGGAACCAGCTCGTCCAGGCGCGTTGACCGGAGCAACGCCATGGCCAAGCTGACCCCCTTCGCGGACGACACCGCCTCGGTCTCGTTGGGCGAGCTGACGATCGAGAACGGCACCGACCGCGTGGCGCTGTACGGCTCGCTCGACATCACCCGCGACAAGGCCGGGCTGGCGCAGGCGAAGGCGCTGCAGGCCGTGCTGGCGCAGGCGATCGCCGTGCTCGCCGCCGACAAGCACCTGCCGGACGCGGTGCCGCCGCCGGCGCCGGCCAAGAGCGTCGCCAACCCGTTCTCGTAGCGGCTTGCGCGGCGGCCACGCCGGCAACAAGATCGCGGCGGGCAGGACGAGGCGGCGGATGGCATTCGATCTGGTGGTGCGCGGCGGCACCGTCGTCACCGGGACCGACACGGTGCGCGCCGATGTCGGCATCCGCGCCGGCCGCGTCGCCGCGATCGCCGACCGGCTCGAAGGCGACGACACGCTCGACGCCGGCGGCCTGCTGGTGCTGCCGGGCGGCGTCGACACGCACTGCCACATCGAGCAGTTGCAGTCGGCCAACGGCGTGTCCGACGAGGAGACCTGGGAGAGCGGCAGCCGCTCCTGCCTGGCCGGCGGCACCACCTCGGTCGTGACCTTCTCGACCCAGTTCAAGGGCGGCGGCATCCTGGAGCCGCTGGCCGAGTACCGCCGGCGTGCCGAGCGGGCGATGGTGGATTACGGCTTCCACCAGATCGTCACCGACGCCAGCGACGAGGTGGTCTGGCGGCAGATCCCCGAGGTGGTGGCGTCCGGCGTGCGCAGCCTGAAGGTGTTCCTGACCTACGACGCCACGCATCTCGACGATCGCGGCTTCCTGCGCGTGCTGGCGGCGGGGGGGCGGGGGGGGGGGCTGGTCACGGTGCATTGCTAGAACTACGAGGCGATCCGTTGGCGCACCGAGGCGCTGCTGGCGGCCGGGCGCACCGCCCCCGAGTACCACGCCTGGAGCCGCCCGCGCATGGTCGAGCGCGAGGCGACGCACCGCGCGATCGCGCTGGCCGAGCTGGTCGACCAGCCGATCCAGGTGTTCCACGTGAGCTGCGCCGAGGTCGCGGCCGAGATCGCCGCCGCCCAGGCGCGCGGGCTCAAGGTGTGGGCCGAGAGCTGCCCGCAATACTTCACGCTGACCGCCGCCGACATGGCGCGGCCGGGCTTCGAGGGCGCCAAGTTCATGTGCAGCCCCTCGCCGCGCGACGCCGCCGACCACGACGGCATGTGGGAGGCGGTGCGGCGCGGCACGCTGACCAACATCAGCTCCGACCACAGCGGCTGGCGCTACGAGGGCACGCGCGGCAAGCGGGTGCGCGGCGACCACGCCCCGTTCCGCGACATCCCGAACGGCGTGCCCGGCCTCGCGGCGCGGCTGCCGATCATGTTCAGCGAGGGGGTGGCGAAGGGCCGCATCGACCTCAACCAGTTCGTCCGCCTGGTCGCCACCGACCCGGCCAAGCTGTTCGGCCTGTACCCGCGCAAGGGCAGCATCGCCGTGGGCTTCGACGCCGACCTCGTGCTGTGGGACCCGGCGCGCAAGGTGACGCTGACCCAGGAGCTGATGCAGCACGCCATCGACTACACGCCGTACGAGGGGCTGGAAGTCACCGGCTGGCCGGTCGCGACGCTGCTGCGCGGCCAGGTCGCGATGCGCGACGGGGTCGTGCGGGCGGAACCCGGCAGCGGGCGGTTCCTGGCGCGCGGGCCGTACGACATGATCCGCCCGCGCGGCGTGCTGCCGGACGGGTTCGACGCCTCGGCCTTCGCCTGAATGCCCGGGATTTCACCTGAATGATCGACGTCGCGCCGGAAGTCGCGGCGGCGCTGGCCGGGCGCCGCCCGGTGGTGGCGCTGGAATCGACCATCGTCACGCACGGGATGCCGTATCCGGAGAACGCCCGCACGGCGCTCGCGGTCGAGCGCGCGGTGCGCGAGGCCGGCGCCGTCCCCGCCACCATCGCGGTGGTCGCCGGG
>CAXTVL010000382.1:0-3300 GCA_964247515.1 uncultured Acetobacteraceae bacterium
CACGCGCTGGCTGGCGCCCCCTGGCGCCGCCGACATGGCGCTGGTTGGCACCGGCCGGCAGGCGATGGCGCAGGTCGCGGCGGTCGACGCGGTGCGGCCGCTGGCGCGGCTGCGCGTGTTCAGTCCCACGGCCGAGCGGCGGGCCGGGTTCGTCGCCGCGGCGCGCGAGGCGTTCGCCTTCCCGGTGCAGGAATGCCTGACGGTCGGTGCCGCCCTGGATGGGGCCGAGCTGGTGACGCTGGTCACGCGGGCCAGGACGCCATTCGTCACGGCGGACATGCTCGCCCCCGGCGCCCACCTCAACGCGGTGGGCGGCATCCTGCCGGGCCACGCGGAGTTCACCGCCGACGTGTTCGACCGCGCGCGCGCGATCGCCGTGGACAGCTTGGCCGGCGTGCAGCGGAACTCCCAGGAGTTCATGGACCGCTTCGGCCCGCCGGGCGACGCCTGGGCGACGGTCCGCACGCTCGCCGAGCTGATCGTGAACGGCCCGTCGCCGGCCGGCACGGCGGACGGGATCACCCTGTTCAAGTCGATGGGCATGGGTATTTCCGACCTCGCGGTGGCCCAGCTCGTCATCGAGCGTGCCCGGCAGCAGCGCGCCGGCACGGCGCTGCGGCGGCCGTCGCCGGCCAGGCCGCGCTGGCGGTCGCAGAAGCTTGCCGCAGAATAATCCGGCAACCAGGGAGAGTTTCGCCATGCCCGCGCCAACCTTCGTCGACATGACCGACAAGTCCTATCCCGCCCAGGAGAACTGGCAGCCGCTGGCGATCAGGCGCGCCGAGATCGAGCGGGAGGTCGAGCGGTTGTGCGCCATGCCGCGGCCCGGCAACGGGCGCCGCGCCTCGCTGATCGTGCATCCGCAGTCGCGGGCACCGGGTCTCGGCCTGGCGCCGGGCGTGGACGTCACCATCAACGTGCTGCTGCCGGGCGAGGAGAGCGCGCCGTCGCGCCGCAACTCGAACCAGGTCGAGACCTGCATCCGCGGCACCGGCTCCGTGTTCGTGGCCGACCAGCGCATCGGCTTCGTGGAACAGGACGTCTGGAACATCCCGTCGATGAAGGTGTTCCATCACCGCAACGACGGCGACGGGCCGATGGTCCGGCTCAGCTATTCCAACGCGCCGCTGCTGGAGAAGCTCGGCATCCACGTGGTCGAGGAGAACCCGGCGGTCCACCCGGCAACACCCGCGCCGGCCGCTACGGTCGACGCGGGCGAGGCCAAGCGCCGGCTGCGCTACGCGCGGCAGAACTCCCCGGACGTGCCGATCGGCGACCAGGGCGCGCGGCTGCGCGGCTACGAGTTCCTGGTCGACATCGAGGTCGTGGACAACAAGGCGCTACACTGGCCGTGGAAGGAGGTGGAGCCGT
Source organism: uncultured Acetobacteraceae bacterium (assembly GCA_964247515.1). Taxonomy (GTDB): domain Bacteria; phylum Pseudomonadota; class Alphaproteobacteria; order Acetobacterales; family Acetobacteraceae; genus CAVRQM01. Next base: position 1,372 of record CAXTVL010000382.1, read on the forward strand.
TCGTCACCCTGCGCCCGGGCACCAACCAGCGTCCGATCATGCTGATGTACAACCCGGCCACCGAGCGTCGCAACGGCACCACGCACAGCTTCTTCGCGACCATGTTCGGCGTGCCGCCCAATGCCCCGGAACGCTCGCGCGGCCGTGGCCACCGCCACAGCTCGGTCGCCATCAACTACCATTTCGGCGGCGCCGGGAAGAGCGTGGTGAATGGCGAGGAGCTGGAGTGGGAGGCCGGCGACCTGCTGCTCTCGGCGCCCGGCTGGTCCGAGCACGCGCACTACCCGGGTCCGAAGGGCGCCGCCATCCTCACCGTCCAGGACCACCCGTTGCAGATCGGCATGGAGTCGCTGATCTGGCAGGAGGAGATGGACGGGCCGATCCTGGCGCTCGGCTCGGAGGCCGGTGTCACCGGCTTCACCGGCCCGCGGCAGCGCGGCGAGTAGCCGATGCAGCCGGTCGAGCGGATGCTGGCGGAGTGGGACTGCGCCCAGCTCTGCACCCGGTTCTACCACCACCTCGACCGTCGCGAGTACGACCGCGTGGCCGCGCTGATGGCCGAGACAGGGGTGTGGATGCGGCAGGGGGCTCCGCTGACCGGGCCGGCGGAGGTGACTGCCGCGCTGCGCCAGCGCTCCGCCTCGCTCACCAGCCGCCACCTGCTTAGCAACGTCGCGGTCGACATCCTGGACGCGCGCTCGGCGCGGGTCGCCTACGAGCTGTCGATCTACCTGCGGGATGGGGACGGCCCGGCGCGCCACTCGGCGGTCATGACCGGGGAGGACCGGCTCGACCACGACGGCGAGGCCTGGCGGATCCGGCTGAAGCGGGCCGACAAGCTGTTCGGCTTCGACGAATGACGTCGCCGACGGCGGTTGATACGAAAGGGCGTATGCGATGAACGTGCTGCGCAACACCTGGTACGCGTTCGGCTTCCCCGATGAACTGACAACGGGGTTCCTGACGCGGGTGGTGGCGGGCGAGCCGATCGTTGCCTATCGCCTGCCGGACGGGACCCTCGCCGCGTTGCAGGACCGTTGCGCCCACCGCTTCGTGCCGCTGTCGATGGGCCGGCTGGTGGGCGACGCGATCGAGTGCGCCTATCACGGCCTGCGCTACGGCCCGGACGGCGCCTGCGTCCACAGCCCGGTCGAGCGGACGCCGATCCCGCGCAACGCCCGGGTCCGCAGCTACCCGATCGTCGAGCGTTACGGCGTACTGTGGGTCTGGCTTGGCGAGCGCGAGCGTGCCGATCCGGCGTCGCTGCCCGACTTCGCCTTCCTGGAGGACAAGCGGCGCGGCAATGTCGGCGGAACGATGCACGCGAACGCGAACTACGAGCTGGTGATCGACAACCTCGCCGATCTCACGCACATCCAGTATGTCCACGGCGAGTTCCAGGCGTCCGAGGCGTTCCCCCGCCTGACCCACGCCATGCGCCAGGACGGCGACAGCGTGTTCAAGACACTGACGCTGCCGGCCGGCCAGGCGCCGGCGATCTACCACCCTGGGCTGCCCCGCGCCGACATGCTGGTCGACCTCACCTTCGAGGCCCGCTGGAGCCCGCCGTCGCTGGTGCGCCTGGTGATCTCGGCCACCCCCGCGGGCGAGCCGGGTCCCAGGCTGTTCGAGATCAACAGCGCCCATCTGGTGACACCCGAGACCGCCACGACCTGCCACTACTTCTACGTCAACAGCCGCGACCATCGCGTGGGCGACCCCGAGGTCGACCAGCAGATCCGCGAATGGCAGCGCATCGGCTTCGGTCAGCAGGACAAGCCGATGCTCGAGGCGCAGCAACGCTCGATCGGCGAGGCCGACGTGATGAGCCTGAGGCCCGTGCTGCTGCCGACCGATGCCGGCGCGATCCGCGCTCGGCGGGTGCTGGCGGCCAAGATCGCCGCCGAGGCCGCCCCGTGCTCGACCTAG
>CAXTVL010000383.1:0-3293 GCA_964247515.1 uncultured Acetobacteraceae bacterium
CACGTGGTACGGCTCCTCGAACGTGGTCGACGCGGTGGCGACCAGGCCGATGCGCCGCGTCACCATGGCCAGCGCCGAGAGCAGGGTCAGCGGCTCGAACGAGGTCGCGGTGGCGCTGCGCCGCAGGGCGGCCATCGGCATGTTCAGCACCGCCAGGTGGTCGGCCATGAAGAACGCGTCGAACCGGCCGCGCTCCAGCGTCTGGATGAAGCGGGTCAGGTGCGCCAGGTTGAAGTTGGCGTCCGGGTAGGCGCCGGGGACGCGCCACCATCCGGTGTGGATGCCGACCGGGCGCATGAAGGCGCCGAGATGCAGTTGCTTGCTCATGGCGGCACGCTGCGTCAGTCGCCGAGCAGGTGCAACACCACCTCGCGCCGGTGCGGCTGCCGGCGGTGCTCGAACAAATAGACGCCCTGCCAGGTGCCCAGAACTGGGCGCCCGCCGTCGACCGGGATGCCGAGCTGCACGCCGGTCAGCATGGTGCGCAAATGCGCCGGCATGTCGTCCGGGCCTTCGTCGTCGTGCTGGTAGCGCCCATCCTCCGGCGCCAGCGCCTCGAAGTAGCGGGCGATGTCGTGGCGGACGGCGGGCGAGGCGTTCTCCTGCACGGTGAGCGAGGCGGAGGTATGCCGGCACCACAGCGTCAGCAGGCCGGTGGTGATGCCCTGCGCCGAAACCCAGGCCAGCACCGGCCGGGTGATCTCGGTGAGGCCTTTTCCATGGGTCTCGATGTGCAAACGGTGGAGGGCTTGTCGCATCGCGGGTTCCCCGAGGTCAGTCCGGTCCGCCGACAGCGCATGGATGGCCGATGAGCTTGGCGTCGCGGGTGAGCAGGCGCATCCTTTCCTCTTGCGCCTGCACGAGCAACAGCTCGTCGAACGGATCCTTGTGTCCGAGTGATCGCACAAGCCCGGCGGCGGCGTGATCGATGGTCAGCGGCAGCAACTCCCAACCCATCGCCTTGGCGAACCCCATCACCGACGCGGGTTCGAGTGGACCCTTTCGCTTTCCGGAAGCATCGAAGCTGTTCCATTTCAGCTTAATTCCCAGATCGCCACCGCCGAAAGCACGAGCCGGACGCCGGGTCGTGACATCCGCGCGCGTTCAGCCTCCGTGAGCGCGTCAGGGTCGACCGTCGCCCAGACGGCGATGTGCGTGTCGAGCAGCAGTCTCAACCTTCAAGGCCGAGCACTTGCCGACTGAAGGCCGGGTCGTCGAAATCGGGAGGGAAATCGACCTTGCGGCCGTCGAGGCCGAGTTGGCGACGGACGATCGCGGCTTTCTCGAAATCCATTCCGGGCGCCTCTTGTGCCGGGATCAATTCAACAAACGGACGGCCGTGTTTGGTCACGATGACGCGTTCACCGCGCGCCGCGGCGGTAGCGGCCTCGGTGAAGCGGGCTTTGACGTCGCGTATCGAGAATTCCACGGCGTTCCCTCCGACAAACCGCCGAAATCCTGGGCAGACCGGCGCCAAAGAGCTGGCACGCTTTAGAGGTGTAGTCACCATGTGACTACACCTCTAACTTCCCTGCCGCGCCTCACGCGCCGAGCGCTCGAGCACAGCTCGGATCATGGCCCAGCGAGTCACCTTGGCGACCATTGGCGACAGACCGGCAGTCGCCGCGAGGACGCGCATTTCGGCGACCACCTGCTAGACCCACTGAGGCGCCTGGCCTTCCGCTCGGGAGTGCTTGAACCGAGCCGCCGCCTCGACAAAGGTGCCGCGCACGGACATGGGCCGGACGATGACGCGGGCCAACCAATCAATGCTCTCGCAAACCTCGGAGAGCGGATCTGTCTCTACGACTGCTTCGTTTGTCGTTGCAGGTACCGAGGCGATCTCCGGAGCCTTAACCTCAAACGTACACTGCAAAGTAGCTTATCAAGCGGCGACGCTCGGAAGCGCGAAAGTTGCCGGCGCAACCGCCTTTACGGCATAGCCGCACGAACCAACTCCATCCTACAAGGTGCCATCAGCATTCCATGGAGGCGGGCAGTGACAGGTCAGTGGGTCCAGGTCGAGAATGCCGACGGGGACAGCTTCCGTGGCTATCTGGCGACGCCGGCCAGCGGGTCGGGGCCAGGCATCGTGCTGCTGCAGGAGATCTTCGGCGTCAACGGCCACATGCGCGACGTGGCCGACCTCTACGCCGAGGAGGGCTATGTCGTGCTGGCCCCGGATTTGTTCTGGCGCCTCGGCCGCGACATCGAGCTGGGCTACGACGACGCCTCGATGAAGCAGGCGTTCGACTATTTCGGCCGCTTCGACGTCGACACCGCGATCGGCGACGCGACCGCCGCGCTGGCGGCGTTGCGGGCGCGGCCGGAATGCACCGGCGGGGTCGGCGCGATCGGCTTCTGCCTCGGCGGCAAGCTGGCCTACCTGCTGGCGGCGCGCAGCGACGTCGATTGCGCGGTCGGCTATTACGGCGTCGGCATCGAGCAGGCGCTGGACGAGGCCGCCGCGATCACGTGCCCGATGGTGCTGCACTTCGCCGAACTCGACCGCTTCAGCCCGCCGGACGTGCGCGCGCGGATCGGGCGGGCGTTCGCCGGGCGCTCCGACGTGGAAATCTTCCTCTATCCCGGCGTGGACCACGCGTTCAACGCGCCGGAACGCGCCTCGTTCGACAAGCCGGCGTCGCTGATGGCGCACACCCGCTCGCTGGCGCTGTTCCGTCGCGTGCTCGGCCCACGCTATGACCTCTCCGCGCTGTGGGAGAACCACACCAGCCTGGAGTTCGGCGCCCGCGACGCTGCGGCCACCATGACGACCATGGTGGCGCAGCCATACGTGAACCACATCCCGGTGATGACCGGCGGCGTCGGCCACGACGACCTGCTGCGCTTCTACGCCAACCACTTCATCCCCAAGACGCCGGCCGACACCCGGCTCGTTCCGGTCAGCCGCACCATCGGCGTCGACCGCGTGGTGGACGAGTTCCTGTTCTGCTTCACCCACGACGTCGAGATCGACTGGATGCTGCCCGGCATCGCGCCCACCGGCCGCACCGTCGAGATCCCGATGGTGGCGATCATCCGCTTCCGTGGCGACAAGCTGTACAACGAGCACATCTACTGGGACCAGGCCTCGGTGCTGGTGCAGATCGGCAAGCTGGAGGCGGGCGCGTTGCCGGTGGCCGGCGTCGAGACCGCGAAGAAGCTGGTCGACGAGCGGCTGCCGTCCAACACGTTGATGGGGCGCTGGCCGGAGAGCCTGAAACTGGCCGCCGAATGACCGCACTCGGGCTGTCCCGGCGCGCGGCGTTGCAGGCCGCCGGCGCCGGGAC
>CAXTVL010000384.1:0-3291 GCA_964247515.1 uncultured Acetobacteraceae bacterium
GGCCTGGGCGGCTACTCGGGCGGCGAGGGTGTGGCCACGAAGCGGCACCTGTTGGACCTGGAGCACAGTTGCATCGCGCGTGACATGCTCGCTCAATCCGCGCTCGACCGCCACTGACAGGGGATCGGCCATGACCAAAGCCATTCGCATCCACGCCACCGGCGGCCCGGAGGTGATGGTCTGGGAGGACGTGCCGGAACCCGAACCGGCGCCGCACCAGGCGGTGGTGCATCACGCCGCCGTGGGCCTCAACTTCATCGACGTCTATTTCCGCAACGGCACCTACAAGACCCCGTTGCCGGCCACCCCCGGCATCGAGGCGGCCGGCACCGTCACCGCCATCGGCGACGAGGTGACGGAAGTCGCCGTGGGCGACCGCGTGGCCTATGCCGGCGGCCCGGTCGGCGCCTACGCCACCGACCGCGCGATCGCCGCCGACCGGCTGCTGCGCCTGCCCGACGCGATCGGCTTCGAGACCGCCGCCGCCATGCTGCTGCAGGGCCTGACCGCGCAGTATCTGATCCATCGCACCCACGCGTTGCGGGCGGGCGAGACGATCCTGGTCCATGCCGCGGCCGGCGGCGTCGGGCTGCTGCTGTGCCAATGGGCGGCGCATCTCGGCGCCCGGGTGATCGGCGTGGTCTCCAGCGAGGCCAAGGCCGAACTGGCCCGCGCCCACGGCGCCGGTGACGTCATCGTGGGCTACCACGACCTGCCCGAGCAGGTGCGCCGGCTCACCGGCGGCGCGCTGGTGCCGGTGGTCTACGACAGCGTGGGGCGCGACACCTTCGCCGCCAGCCTCGATTGCCTGGCGCCGCTGGGCCTCATGGTCAGCTACGGCAGCGCGTCCGGCGTCGTGCCCCCGGTCGAGCTCGGGGTGCTGACCAGCAAGGGCAGCCTGTTCCTGACCCGGCCGAGCCTCGTCACCTACACCGCGAGCCGGCACGATCTGGTGGACGCGGGCGAGTCGCTGTTCGCGGCGGTCACGGGCGGCGTGCTGCGGGTGCGCGTCGACCAGAGCTTCGCGCTCAGCGACGCCGCCGCCGCGCACACCGCGCTGGAGGCACGGCGGACCACCGGCAGCACGGTGCTGCTTCCCTGAACCCACCCGAGCCGCCGGCGCGGTCCGCCCGGTTCACGGCATTGATCGTGGCGTGCGCGTTGTTCATGCAGAACCTCGACGGCACGGTGATCGCGACGGCATTGCCGGCGATGGCCCGCGCCTTCCACGAGGACGCGGTGCACATGAACGTGGCATTGACCTCGTACCTGGTCAGCGTCGCGGTGTTCATCCCGGCGAGCGGCTGGATGGCCGACCGCTACGGCGCGCGCTCGGTGTTCCGCGCCGCGATCGCGGTGTTCACGCTGGGCTCGGTGCTGTGCGGGCGCGCCGAGACGCTGCCGTTCCTGGTCGCGTCGCGCGTCCTGCAAGGTGCGGGCGGCGCGATGATGGTGCCGGTCGGGCGGCTGGTGCTGCTGCGCAGCGCCGCCAAGTCGGAGCTGGTGGCGGCGATGGCCTGGCTGTCGGCGCCGGCGCTGCTGGGCCCGGTGATCGGGCCGCCGCTGGGCGGCTTCATGGTCATGTATCTCTCCTGGCGCTGGATCTTCGACATCAACGTGCCGATCGGCCTGCTCGGCATCGTGCTGGTGACGCGCTACGTGCGCGACGTGCGCGAGGAGGCGCGGGTGCGGCTCGACGTGCCGGGCTTCGTGCTGGCGGCCCTCGCCATGGCCGGGGTGATGTTCGGCTCCGAGACCGTGGGACGCCTCACGCCGGACGCCATCCCGGCCATCGCCATCGCCGGCGGCGTCGCGTGCGGCCTGCTCTACGTCCGCCACGCTCGCGCCCATCCGTCGCCGCTGCTCGACTTCAGCCTGCTGCGCGAGCCCACGTTCATGGTCTCGGTGCTGGGCGGCACGCTGTTCCGCATCGGCATCGGCGGCATCCCGTTCCTGCTGCCGCTGATGCTGCAACTGGGGTTCGGGCTGTCGCCGGTGCAGAGCGGGCTGATGACGCTGGCGAGCTCGGCCGGGGCGATCGCCATGAAGCCGGCGGCGGTGAGCGCGCTGCGCCGGTTCGGCTTCCGCGACACGCTGTTCGGCAACGGCCTGATCGCCGGCGCGCTGCTCGGGGCCTGCGCGCTGTTCCGTCCGTCCTGGCCGGTCTGGGCGATGGTGGCGACGCTGCTGGCCGGCGGCTTCTTCCGTTCGTTGCAGTTCACCGCCTACAACACCGTGGCCTACGCCGATATCGCGCGCGAGCGAATGAGTGCCGCGACCAGCCTGTACAGCACCATCCAGCAGCTCTCGCTGACGCTGGGCGTCACCGTCGCCGCCGCCTGCCTGCAGGGCTCGATGCACGCGGCCGGGCGGGGGCAGCCGGGCCTGCCGGATTTCTCGTGGGCGTTCCTGGGTGGCGCGGCGTTCGCGCGCGCGGCGGCGCCGCTGTCGCGGCTGATGCCACGCACCGCCGGCGCCGACATCAGCGGCCAGGCCCTGCTGCCGGCCAAGTCGGGCGTGGCCGATTGAGGCTCAGGCCGCGAGCAGCGGCTCGTGCAGCACCGGGTTGAGGCCGGCCCAGCCCGGTGACGGCAGCGCCTGCATCTGGCCGGTCACGGAGTGGCGTCGGAACAGGAGGTTGGGCTGGCTGGCCAGCGCGGCCGCCTTGACCACCCGCCCGTCCGGCAGCGTCACCCGCGATCCCGCGGTGACGTAGCAGCCGGCCTCGACCACGCAGCCGTCGCCCAGCGCGATGCCGACCCCGGCATTGGCGCCGATCAGGCAGTCCTGGCCGATGGCGACGCGGGTCTTGCCGCCGCCCGACGTGTTGCCCATCAGCGACGCGCCGCCGCCGACATGGGTGCCGCCGCCCACCAGCACGCCGAAGCTGACGCGACCCTCCAGCGCCACGGGTCCGAGCGTCCCGCCCGCGGTCTGGCAGAAGCCGCCGCCCAGGACGAAGGTGCCGGCGGCGAGGTGGGCGCCCAGCCTGACGTTGTCGGCGTTCATGATCAGCACGCCCGACGGGACCACGTAATCGGTCATCCGCGGGAACGGCCACACGCCGCCGACCTCGAGCCGCACGCCTTCCGCCGCGGCGATCCAGCGCGCCTCGTCGAGCCGGTCCGGACGGCACGGGCCGAGCGAGGTCCAGGCGACCCGGGGGAGGTCAGCCAGGATGCCGTCGAGGTTGACCTGCGACGGCGAGGCGCTCGACGCCTGGTTCCCCCGGATCGACACCGACGAGGCGGTGGACGCGGCCGCGAGCGTCCGTCTCCGCCCGGCCGAGGC
>CAXTVL010000385.1:0-3271 GCA_964247515.1 uncultured Acetobacteraceae bacterium
TGACCCAATGAGCGAGCAGGTCGTGCCGCGCATCGCGGTCGCGGGCGCGTCGCCGGCTCCCGCCCGGCCGCAGTCGCGCGGCCGGCTGCTGCTCGCCTGGCCGACGCTGGTGCTGGGCCTGTTCCTGCTGGTGCCGTTCGCGCTGCTGCTGCGGGTCAGCGTGGCGCCGCACGACGACAGCGGGCTGTGGCTCGCGGGCATCAGCCTGGCGCCGTTCGCGACGTTGGCCGACCCGCTGCTGCTGCGCTCGCTGGCGTTCTCGCTCGGCCTGTCGCTGGTGGTGGGCGCGCTGAGCGTGGCGTTCGGCTTCCCGCTGGCCTGGCTGATCACCGGGATGCGGCGGCGGCTGCAGGTGCCGTGGCTGATCCTGTTGCTGGCGACATTGTCGTTGTCAGAGGTGCTGATCGTGTTCTCCTGGCAGGTGATGCTGTCCAAGCGCATCGGCCTGTCGAATGTCCTGGTGGCGTTGGGGCTGATGGACGAGCCGGACAGCCTGTATCCCGGCATCGGCGCCGTGGTCGCCTGCCTGCTGTATTTGATCGTGCCATTCGTGGTGCTGACACTGTACCCGCCGCTGTCGCGGCTGGACCGCAGCCTGGTCGAGGCCGCGCGCACGCTGGGCGCCAGCGGGCGGCAAGCGTTCGTGACCGTGGTGCTGCCGCTGGTGCGCGGGCCGCTCGCGTCGGCGTTCGCGCTGTCGGCGGTGCTGACGTTGGGCTCGTATGTGACGCCGATCGTATTGGGCGAGCCGCGCCACTGGACCGTCGCCATCCTCATCAGCAAGACCGCGCTGGGCGCGCGCGACCTGCCGGCGGCCTCCGCGATGGCGCTGCTGCTGCTCGCGGTGTCGCTGCTGCTGCTGACCGGCCTGACGCGGCTGGGCCGCCGCCGGGGCGCCGCCTGATGCTGGGCCGGCTGTCGGCGCAGGCGTTCCTGGCGCTGGCGGCGCTGTTCCTGGCGGCGCCGCTCGCGGTGGTGAGCGGGGTCAGCTTCAACGGCTCCGCGCGCATGAGCTTCCCGCCGCAGAACCCCGGCCTGCGCTGGTACGGCGTGTTCTTCGACGACCCGGCCTGGGTCGGCTCGGTCGAGTGGTCGCTGCTGATCGCAGCCGCGGCCGCCGTGCTGGCGACCACCCTTGCCCTGCCGCTGTGCTACGCCGCCTGGCGGCACGGCTCGCGGCTGGCGCAAGGGCTGAACATGGCCGCCGTGGTGCCGTTCACCTTGCCGGCGGTGGTGATGGCGATCCTGTTCCTGGTGTTCTGGAGCGGGCTGCGCCATGTCGGCCACCCCGAGAACACGGTGATGGCGCACGCCGTGGTGTTCGTGGCGGCGCCGCTGGTCACGATCGGCCTCGGCCTGCGCTCGGTCGATCCCGCCTTGCTGGAGGTGGCGCGGACCATGGGCGCGCGCGAGGGCGACCTGTTCCGCACCGTGGTGCTGCCGATCATCCTGCCCTATGTCGTCTGCGGGCTGGTGTTCGTGTTCATCCTGAGCCTCAACGAGTACATCATCGCCTACATGTGCGCGGGCTTCTCGGTCGAGACGCTGCCGATCAAGGTGTTCAACAACCTGCGCATGGGCTTCCAGCCGACCATGTGCGTCGGCGCCGTGCTGTTCATGCTGGTGGGCGTGGCGGGCTTCGGCCTGATCGCCGCCCTCGGCGACCTGCCGAAGCTGCTCGGCGCCAGCGAGTGAAGGAGACGCCATGCCCACGCAACCCATGATCGTGGGCCAGCCGGTGCTGCTGGCCATCGACATCCAGCAGGGCGGCGTCATGCCCGGCGGCGCCACCGGCATCCCGCACATGCCCGACCACGCGATGCGGATGCGCCGCGCCCGCGGGGTGATCGAGGCCGCGCGCGCCGCCGGCATCCCGGTGGTGTTCTTCCAGGAGGCGCACCGCCGCAGCATGGTCGATTTCGGCCGCGAGCTGGACGGCTCGGAGGACGTGCATTGCCTCGAAGGCAACCCCGGCACCGAGATCGCCGCCGAACTGGTCGGCCTGCGCCCGAACGACATGGTGATCCGCAAGCGGCGCTACTCGTGCTTCTTCGGCACCGACTTGGAGATCCTGCTGAAGGGCCTGCGGGCGCAGACGCTGGTGCTGATCGGCGGCCTGACCGACGTGTGCGTGCACTACACCTTCGTCGACGGGCACCAGCACGACTACCACTGCCGCGTGGTCGAGGACTGCGTCGGCGGCTCGGGCGAGGCGGCGCACGACGCCTCGCTGCGCGCGATGGAGTACCTGCAGACCGGGGCGCGGCGCAGTTCGCAGGCGGTGGTCGCGGAGTTCGCCCGTTGGGGCAACGCCGCGCAGGCAAAGCGGGCGTGATCCCCGACCTTCCCGTCGCGGCGGCATGGTTCCATCGCGAGGCGGTCGAGCCGGGCGTCACCAAACTGATCGAGCCGCATGTCGACCGGCTGATGCAGGCGAACCTCTGGCACGTGCGCGGCCGCGACCGCGACCTCTTGATCGACGGCGGCATGGGCGTGGCACCGCTGCGCCCGGCGTTCCCCGACCTGTTTGACCGAGGGCCGGTGCTGGCGGTGGCGACGCACACGCATCTCGACCACATCGGCGCCATGCACGAGTTCCCCGAGCGCTGGGTGCACGCGATCGAGGCCGACGGGTTGGCTGACCCGCACCAGTCCAGCCTGGTGCCGGACGACCTCGACCCGAAGCTACGGCAAATGTTCGTGGATGCAGGCTACGCGCCGTTCGGGCAGTACCTGATCGACGCCCTCCCCCATGCCGGCTACGACCTGGCGAGCTACCGGCTGCTGCCGGCACCGGCGACACGACTGCTGCGCGAGGGCGACATGGTCGACTTGGGCGACCGGGCGTTCGAGGTGCTGCTGCTGCCCGGCCACTCGCCCGGCGGCGTCGCGCTGTGGGAGGCGGCCAGCGGCACGCTGTTCGCCGGCGACGTGATCTACGACGGCCCGCTGCTCTACGAGGGCGGCAACATGGACGTGCGCGACTACACCGACTCGTTCCGCCGATTGCGCGAGTTGCCAGTGCGGATAGTCCATGCCGGCCACGACCCGAGCTTCGGGCCGGAGCGAATGCACGCGATCATCGACGATTACCTGCGGCGCTGGGGGGCCGAGTAGGTCAATCCGCTAACCATGCGGTCTCGTCACCACCGGCCTTGACCCACGACTGTCCGGTTCCCGTGACTTGCCTCCCAACTCGTCATGCGCGGACTTGATCCACGGCTGTCCGGTTCAATTTTTCAATTTAAATCAATAGATTACGTCATGGCCG
>CAXTVL010000386.1:0-3267 GCA_964247515.1 uncultured Acetobacteraceae bacterium
GGCGGCAGCGGCCGCTCCCAAGTCCGCGGCGCGGGCGGCCGCCGCCAAGCCGGAGCCGGCCAAGCCCGCCACGGCCAGGGCACGCCGGTCCTGAGCCTCGGACGCCGGGGTATCGCCGGATGAACTACCTGTTCATCCACCAGAACTACCCCGGCCAGTTCCTGCACATCATCCGCCACCTGGTGCAGGACCCGGCCAACCAGATCGTGTTCATCTCGGAGCCGAACGCCAACCGGATCGAGGGCGTGCGCCGCGCCTTCTACCAGGCGCCGGGAGGCGAGCAGCCGGCGACCCATCCCAACGCGCGCGACTACGAGCAGGCGGCGCGGCGGGCGGAGTCGGTCGCCATCGCCGCCGCCAACCTGAGGCGGCTCGGCTTCCAGCCCGACATCGTCATCGGCCACCACGGCTGGGGCGAGCTGCTGAACCTGCCGGACGTGTGGCCGGACACGCCGATCCTCGGCTATTACGAGTTCTACTACCGCACCGACGGCCAGGATGTCGGCTACGACCCGGAGTTCCCGACCAGTGCGGACCGCTTCGCCCGCATCCGGGCGATGAACGTGGTCAACCTGCTGGCGCTGTCGCTGGAGCAGCACGGCCAGACGCCGACGCGGTGGCAGCACACGCGTTACCCGGATTGGGCGCAGGGCCGCATCCGGGTGATCCCCGAGGGCGCCAACCTCGATACCTGCAAGCCCGACGCCGCTGTCGTGAAGCAGGATTTCAGCATCGGCGACTTCACGGTGACGCCGCAGCAGAAGCTCGTGACCTACGTGGCGCGCAACCTGGAGCCGTACCGCGGCTTCCACGTCATGATGCGCGCCCTGCCGCAACTGCTGCGCGAGCGCCCGGACGCCCGCGTCGTGCTGGTCGGCGGCGACGGGGTCAGCTACGGCGCCAAGCTGTCGGAGGGCACCTGGCGCGAGCACCTGCAGCGCGAGCTGGCCGGCAAGTACGATGCGAGCCGGGTGCTGTTCGCGGGTCAGGTCGGCTACGGCACCTACCTCAAGCTGCTGCAGCGCTCGGACGCGCATGTCTACCTGACCTACCCGTTTGTGGCCTCCTGGTCGCTGCGCGAGGCGTTGGCGTGCGGCTGCGCCATGGTGGTGTCCGACGTGGAGTCGGTGACGGAGTTCGTGGCGGACGGCAAGACCGGGCTGGTGGTCCCCGGGCTCGACCCGGCGCGGGTCGCCGGCGGCGTGCTGACGCTGCTGGAGGACACCAAGCTGGCCCGCCGCCTGCGCACCGCCAGCCGGCGCTACGCCGAGCGGACGCTCGGCATGGCGCACCATATCGAGGCGTACCGCGCCACCATCGGCGAGCTGACCGGAAGGGCGGTCAGCCCCTCGGTTATGGCGGCGAAGGTGCCGTCCATGGCTTAATGCCGCGCGACCATGACGGGGATGCGGATGCGCCAGACGGTGATCGAGACCGCCCGATTGACCCTGCGCCCGCCCATCGAGGCTGATTTCGACGAGTGGGCGCGATTCGCGGGCGACGCGACCGCGATGCGGTTCCTCGGCGGCGCGAAGCCGCGCTCGGACGCCTGGCGCGGGATGGCAACGGTAGCCGGCAGTTGGCTGTTGCACGGCTTCAGCATGTTCTCGGTAATCGAACGCGCGACCGGGCGCTGGATCGGCCGCGTCGGCCCATGGCGTCCCGAAGGCTGGCCCGGCACCGAAATCGGCTGGGGCTTGGCGCGCGAGGCGTGGGGCCGGGGCTTCGCCACCGAGGCGGCCGAAGCGGCGACCGACTGGGCGGTGGACACGTTGGGCTGGTCGGACATCGTCCACGTCATCGACCCGGCCAACGCGGCCTCTATCGCGGTGGCCGTCAGGCTCGGCTCCGCCAACCGAGGCCCTGGCCGACTGCCCGAGCCGTACCAGGACGCGAGGATCGACGTGTGGGGCCAGACTGCCGCGCAGTGGCGCGTCAGACGGCGTCCGGGCGCCTAACCCGGTCGTCGCTCGCCCAGCGTTTGCGAAAACCGGATCAGGTAGCCGTCCGGGTCTTGCACCAGGAACTGATCGACACCGGTCTCGACGGTGCCGGCGCGATACCATTTCCGCTCTGGCGCCAGGAACAGCGGCCAGTCCGCTCCCGCCAGCGCGTCCACAATCGGCGCCACCGCCATCACCGCGACCTGGAATTTGACGCCGCGCCCGAACGGCGCGTCCAGCGCTCCCGTGACCCAGTTCCGTCCGTGGCCGCGTTCCTCTAGCATGACCTGCGCGCCCTCGCGGTCGAGATAGGCGAAGCCTTCCTCCATCCTGTCATAGGCGACCGCGAAGCCGCAGAGCCGGCACCAGAACCGCAGGCTGCGCGCGATGTCGGCCACCAGCAGCTCCGGGACCAGCGCCGCCCTGACCAGGCCCGCCACCTACTTGGCGGCCGCGATCGCCTTCGTGATCACCGCCTCTGCGGCCGCGCGGTCGGCCCAGCCCGTGACCTTGACCCACTTGCCCGGCTCCAAATCCTTGTAGCGGGTGAAGAAGTGCTCGATCGCCTGGCGTGTGATCTCGGGCAGATCCTCGACCGCCTGAACGCGGCTGAACTCCGGGTGGATCTTGTCGTGCGGCACGCAGACGATCTTCTCGTCCTGGCCGCTCTCGTCCTCCATCCGCAGCATCCCGATCGGGCGGCAGCGGATCATCGCCCCTGGCACCACCGGCACGTTCGGCGTCAGCACCAGCGCGTCCGCCGGGTCGCCGTCATCGGCCAGGGTGCCGGGGATGAAGCCGTACGCGGCGGGGTAGGCCATCGGCGTGAACAGGAAACGGTCGACCACCATGGCGCCGCTCTCCTTGTCGACCTCGTACTTGACCTGGCTGCCCTGGGGGATTTCCACCACGACGTTGATGTCGTGCGGCGGCGCGCGGCCGGTCGAGAGCTTCGAGATGTCCATGCTGTCCTCGCTGGTCGGTTGCAGGGCGGGGTATAGCCAACACCGGCGATGGTTGCGAACCACCCTCCTTCGTGCCACATCGCACGGCCGTGCGCCTGTAGCTCAACGGTTAGAGCGGGCCGCTCATAACGGCTTGGTTGCGGGTTCGATTCCTGCCAGGCGCACCAGCCGCCGCCGACCCAAGGAGCCCGAGCCATGCCCGCCTACCAGTATGTCTACGTGATGAAGGACCTCACCAAGGCGTTCCCCGGCGGGCGCGAGGTGTTCAAGGGCATCACGCTCTCCTTCCTGCCCGGCGTGAAGATCGGCGTGCTCGGCGTCAACGGCGCCGGCAAGTCCACCCTGCTCAAGATCATGGC
>CAXTVL010000387.1:0-1297 GCA_964247515.1 uncultured Acetobacteraceae bacterium
GGGCGGGCTGGGGGGGGCGGGTGTTCGCGGCCGAAGGGGGTTGCGTTACCGCTATCGACGCCGGCGGGTTGGGCGTGGCGGTGATCGCGCTGGGTGGCGGGCGGACCCGGCCGCAAGACGGCATCGATCACGCGGTCGGCTTGTCGGAGGTGGCCGGGCTGGGCGAGCGCGTGGACGGTGGGCGGCCGTTGTGCCTGGTCCATGCCCCCGATCCGGCGCGCGCCGAGGCGGCCGCGTCGGCGATCGCGGGGGCGTTCCGCATCGGCGCCGCGACCGCGGCCGGGCCGGTGGTGCTGGGCCGCCTCTGACGCCGGAACAGCCGCGCCGCGGCGCTGCGCACGCTGATCTGGTAGGATTGGTTCAGGGCCGGGGTGTGCGAATGGTAGTCGCCCACCGCCCGCATCAGGTCGCCCTTGGTCTCGATCAGGTAGGTGCGCATGATCGCCCCGGCGGCGGCGATGCCGAAGCATGGTTCGTCCGCCAGCCGCGCGCGCACCACCGGCGCCGGCAGCCGGCTCGCCTGCGACAGCGCCGGCAGCCAGAGCGTGTTGACTTGCATCACGCCGAGGGCGTCGCTGCCGTCGCGGTTGTGGCTGACGCTGCCGACCCTCCCCGCCTCGACCACCTGGATCGCCGGCAGCACGCGTGGCGGCAGGTGATAGAACGCCGCCGTCGCCGCCATGCACGCGAGGAACGGGATCGCCATGGCGCGAGGCTACCCTGACCGCATGTTCGATGCCACACGGTTTCACGGCCTGCGGGGCCGGTGTAGAACGCGGCGCATGAACCAGACGCCGCCCAAACTTCGTGTCCCGCGTGGCCAGCGCGGCTTCACGCTGCTCGAAATCCTCGTCGTCATCGCGATCCTGGGCCTGCTGATCGCCTTGGTGGCGCCCAACGTGCTGCGCCAGTTGGGCGGCGCCCGCATCTCGACCACCCGGCTCAACATCGCCGGCATCGCCTCGAACCTCGACCTGTACAAGCTCGATGTCGGCAGCTATCCCAGCACCGAGCAGGGCCTGCAGGCGCTGATCGAGAAGCCGGGCGACGCCGCCACCTGGAGCGGCCCGTACGTGCAGGGCGGCAAGTTGCCGCTCGACGCCTGGAACCATCCATACAGCTACCGCAACCCGTCGAACCGCGCCGACCACCCGTTCGACATCTGCTCCGGCGGTCCGAACAACGTGTCGGGAGACGCTGGCACCGAGGGCACGATCTGCAACAATTAGTTTAGTCGACCTCCTCGCCCGCCGACCACGCCAGCACCTCGAACGCCCGCCGCGACACGCCGCCCAGG
>CAXTVL010000387.1:1307-3264 GCA_964247515.1 uncultured Acetobacteraceae bacterium
CACCAGCACGAGGCGGCGCTGCGGGTCCAGCGCGAGGGTCTCCAGCACCTGCAGCCGCCGCTCGGCGGGCGTCTTCATCTGCAGCAGGCCCGCCGGTGCCCAGCGCCGGGGGGGCGGGGCCCCCCGGCCGCCCCCGCCGCCCAGCCGGACCACCGCCCGGCGTGCGACGCGGCCGCCGCCGGCGCTGGCAGCCACCGCCACGACGCGGAACACGCCGGCCTCGCGGAACGCCAGCGGCGCGATGCCGCCCGCGGCCACTTCCGCCATCGCCGCCCGCACCAGCGGGTCGGCCTCCTCGGCCGAGGGCGAGGATTCGGTGTACGCCGAGACGTGCGGCGCCAGGCGCGCCAGCAGCTCCGGCGTCATGCCGAGCACCAGCCGCAGTTCCGCCAGCGAGCGGATGCTGCGGTTGGGTGGCCCAAACACGCGGCCGGCGGCGACGTATTGCGGCTTCTTGGCGCCGAGCTTGAGCGGGCACGGCGCCGGCGTGCGGCTCGGCCCCCGCCAGCCGGATCACCGCGGCCAGCACCGGCACCGGGGCGGTGTTGAGCGGCAGCCGCCGCGCCTCGTTGCCGATCGCCACCTGCACGCGCGCCTGCGGCAGCCGCACCAGGTAGCCGGGCCCGTCCGCGACCCAGCGCTCGCGCGAGGTGTCGAGCAGATGCAGCGCCGCCTCGTCGATCGCGGCGTCGGCCGCGGCCTCCGCCACCGCCGCCGCGCGCAAGTTGGTGGCGATCTGCGCCTCGCTGCGTCCGGCCGCCGTGACCTGGGTGCCGATCAACGCCAGCAGCGCCAGCGTCCAAAGCACCAGCAGCAGCACGAAGCCGCGCTCGCGGTCGCGTGTCACGGCGCTCTCATGGGCCGAGGTCGAGCCGGCTGCGCAGGCGCTGGCCGGGATCGGGCGAACCCGACAGCGGCAGCCGCGTGGTCGCCTGCTGCACCAGCGCCGCGTTGGGCAGTTGCTCGCGCAGATCCTCGGTCAGCGCCTGCGCGTCGCGCTGGTCGTGCACGACATGCGGCGTCACCAACACCAGCAGCTCGGTGCGGGTGCGCACGTTGGACTGGCTGCCGGCGATCAGGCCCAGGATCGGCACGTCCTTGAGCCACGGGATGCCCTGGTTGCCGCGGGTCTGGTTCTCCTGGATCAGCCCGGCCAGGCCCACCGTCTGCCCGTCCTGGATCACCACGCGCGAGACCACGTTGCGCTCGGTGAAGGTGGGCGACTGGATCGCCGAGGCCGCCGAGGCGGCGGTGTCCACGGCACTCACCTCCTGCGAGATGTCGAGCGTCACCAGGCCGCCGCTGTTGACGCGCGGCGTCACCTCCAGGATCACGCCGGTCTGCCGGTAGTCGACCGAGTTCACGATCGGCGAGCCGCTCACCAGCGTGCTCTGCGACGACTGCGTGAGGAACGGCACCAGGGCGCCCACCTGCAACCGCGCCGGCTCGTTGTCGAGCACCAGCAGCTCGGGCGAGGACAGCACGTTGACCTTGGTGACGCTCTGCAGAGCGGAGATCGCCGAGTTCACCGCCTTGGAGCTGGACGCCAGCACGAAGCCCGGGAAGTTGCCGGCGATGGCGCCGTTGACCACCGAGGTGGCGTTGCTCAGCGTCTCGTTCAGGCTGCCGTTGTGGAAGAAGAACTGGGTGCCGTAGCGCAGCTCGTCGTTCAGCGTCACCTCGGCGATCACCGCGTCGATCCGCACCTGCAGCGGCAGGATGTCGATCTTGCGCAGCATCGCGTTGACCGTGCCCTCCTCCTGCGGGGTGGCGTAGACCAGCACCGCGTTGTTCTGCGGGTTCGGGATGATGCGCATGGTGTCGGCCTCGGCGCCGCCGCCACCCTGGTCGAGGCCGCCCAGCAACGGGTTGCCGCCGCCGGTGGGAGGCGGCTGGTTCGGCTGGCCCAACTGCCCGCCGCCGAGCTGCCCGCCGAGCTGGCCGCCGCCGCCCAGGC
>CAXTVL010000388.1:0-819 GCA_964247515.1 uncultured Acetobacteraceae bacterium
GCCCAGCACCGCCCGTCCGGCGGCGGTCAGCGCCGGGCGGCGCCGGCTGCGGTCGAACAGCGCCAGGCCGAGCTGCGCCTCAAGGCTCGCGATGGTGTAGCTGACCACCGATTGCGTGCGGTTCAGCCGCCGCGCCGCGGCCGAGAAGCTGCCCGCCTCGACCACCGTCACGAGCACCAGCAACTGGTCCAGGGTAGGCGTTCCCACCTCGGGCATCGGCGGACCCAATCGATCTGACGATCTTGCGCAGCGAGCGAATAGCGCGCGCCGCGATGTTCGCCAGTGTGTCCCGATGCCGCGGCGGCGACAATCATGGGGGTGCCCGCCGCGCGCCCTTGTCGCCGCCGCACAGGCGGACGAAAAGGGCGCACGGAGGGGATCATCCATGTTCAGCATCGCCGTCATCGGGGCCGGCCGCATCGGCCGCATCCACGCCCGCAACATCGCCGACCACCACGAGGTGACGTTGGCCGGGGTGTCGGACCCGCACGCGCCCTCCGCCGAATCGCTGGCCCTGGCCACCGGCAGCCGCACGCTCTCGCTCGACCAGGCGTTCACCGCCGACGCGGTGCTGATCGGCTCCCCCACGCCGACCCATGCCGAGCTCATCGAGCGCGCGGCGCGGGCCGGCAAGCCGGTGTTCTGCGAGAAGCCGATCGACCTCGACGCCCTGCGCGTGCGCGCCTGCCTCGACGTGGTGCGCGAGGCGGGCGTGGCGCTGATGGTGGGCTTCAACCGCCGCTTCGACCCGTCGTTCGCGACCCTGCAGCGCCGGGGGGGCGGGGGGGGGGGGGGGGGGGGGGCGGGGGGGGGCCGGGG
>CAXTVL010000388.1:829-3260 GCA_964247515.1 uncultured Acetobacteraceae bacterium
CGCTGAGGGGGGGCGCCACCCGCCGCTGCCCCCCGGCGTGCGCCACCCTGCCGCGCCGGCTGGCCGGCGGCGAGGTGGGGACGCTCGAGCTGCTGACCATCGTGAGCCGCGACCCGGCGCCGCCGCCGGCCAGCTACATCGCGAGCTCGGGCGGCCTGTTCCGCGACATGATGATCCATGATTTCGACCTCGCGCGCTTCCTGCTGGGCGAGGAGCCGGTCGAGCTGTTCGCCGCCGCGTCCTGCCTGGTCGATCCCACCATCGGCGAGGCGGGCGATGTCGACACCGCGACCGTGGTGCTCAAGACCGCCAGCGGCAAGCTCTGCCAGATCAGCAACAGCCGCCGCGCCGTCTACGGCTACGACCAGCGCATCGAGGCGCACGGCTCGGCCGGCCTGCTGCGCGCCGGCAACAAGACCGCGACCACGGTCGAGGTGGCGCCCCGCCACCCCCCCCCCCCCCCCGGGCGCGGCCGCGACCGGGCACGGCTTCACCACCGACCCCGCGCTGCCGTTCTTCCTGGAGCGCTACGAGGCCGCCTACCGCGCCGAACTGGACGCGTTCGTCGACGCCGTGGCCTCCGGCACGGCCCCGGCACCCAGCGGCGAGGACGGGCTGGCGGCGCTGCTGCTGGCCGACGCCGCGACCCGTTCGGCGCAGACTGGGCAGCCGGTGCGGTTCTGACGCGGCGGAAGGCGGCTGGCCGGGCCTAGGCCTCGCAACCCTCGTCGCGCAGCAGCTCGACCACCGCCGGCATCGGCACCGAGTTGTCGGTCAACGCGCGCCCGATGCCGCGCGCGAGCACGAAGGTGAGCAGCCCGTCGCGCATCTTCTTGTCGCGCCGCATCAGGTCGGTGAGCCGTCCGGCCGAGAAGCGGCGGTTCAGCATCGACAGCTCTGCCGGCAGGCCGACCGAGGCGACATGCGCCACCACCCGTTCGGCGTCCGCCGCGTCGCACAGGCCGAGCCGGGCCGACAGCCGGAACGCCAGGCCGAGCCCGACCGCCACCGCCTCGCCGTGCAGGATCGCGCCATAGCCGAGGTCGGCCTCGAGCGCGTGGCCGAAGGTGTGGCCGAGGTTGAGCAGCGCCCGGCCGCCGGACGGCTTCTCCTCGCGCTCGTCGTCGCCCACCACCTGCGCCTTGAACGCGCAGGCGCGCAGCACCGCCTCGGCCTGCGCCTCGCGGTCGCCGGCGATGATCGCGGCCGCGTTGGCCTCGCACCATGCGAAGAACGCGGCGTCGCCGATCAGCGCCGCCTTGACGATCTCGGCGTAGCCGGCGCGCAACTCGCGGACCGGCAGGGTCGCCAGCGCGCCGGTGTCGGCCAGCACCATGCGCGGCTGGTGGAACGCGCCCAGCAGGTTCTTGCCGTGCGCGGTGTTGATGCCGGTCTTGCCGCCGACCGAGCTGTCGACCTGGGCCAGCAGGGTCGTCGGCACCTGCACGAACGGGAGGCCGCGCAGCGTCGCCGCCGCGGCGAAGCCGGCCAGGTCGCCGATCACCCCGCCGCCCAGGGCGATCACCGCGGTGCGTCGCTCGACGCCTTCGCCCAGCAACGCGTCGGTCACTTCGCCGAACCGGGCCAGCGACTTCGAGGTCTCGCCCGACGGCACCGCGACTTGGCCCACGACGAAGCCGGTGTCGGCGAGGCCCGCGAGCAGGGTCGGCAGGTGCGTCGCCTCGACCGCCCTGTCGTAGACCACCACGGCGCGCTTCTGCGGCAGCACCGGGGCCAGCAGCGCGCCGGCGCGGGCCAGCAGGTTGTCGCCCACCACCACGTCGTAGCTGGCGGCGCTCAACGCCAGGGACAGCCGGCGCGGGCTGCGGTGCGCCAGCAGCGCGTCGAGCACGTGGCCGGTGGTGGCGTCCGGCGGCTCGTCGCGGCAGTCGACGATGAGGTCGGCCTCGGCATAGGTCGGGTGACGGTCGTCGATCAGGCGTTGCAACACCTCGGCCGGATCGCCCTCGTTCAGCAACGGGCGATGCGCGCGCCCGGCCACCCGGCGCAGCAGCGTCGGCAGGCGGCAGCGCAGCCACACGCTGACGCCGTCGTCACGGATGGTGGCGCGGGTCTGCGGGTCCATGTAGGCGCCGCCGCCGGTCGCCAGCACGATCGGGTCGCTGGCCAGCAGGCGGCGCACCACCCGGCGCTCGCCCTCGCGGAATTACTGCTCGCCGAAGCGGGCGAACAGCTAGGGGATGGTGCAGCCGGCGGCCAGCTCGATCTCGGCGTCGGCGTCGCGGAACGGCAGGCCGAGTCGGGCGGCCAGCCTGCGGCCGATCGAGGTCTTGCCGGCGCCCATCAGCCCCACCAGCACGATGGTGCGCCCGGCGATGTGGGGCGGCAGCGTCACAGCCTCCGAAAGCGCCTGCGGCTTGGCCTGCGGAGGAGGTGCCGTGTTGATTGTCATGCGGCGCGAGGTTAGCAC
>CAXTVL010000389.1:0-1955 GCA_964247515.1 uncultured Acetobacteraceae bacterium
ATCCGGTCGCCCTGCTTCAACCCGGAGGTGACCTGCACGTCGGTGCCGAGGTTGCGGCCCAGCGTCACGTCCTGCAGGTGCACCTTGTCGTCGGCGCCGCTCAGCGCGCCCTGCATCCCCTGGGCGCGGAACAGCACCGCCTGCTCGGGGACGGTCAGCGTGTCGGGGTTGGACGGGAAGGCGAAGGTGACGTTGACGTAGGTGCCGGGCCACAGCTCGCCGCCCGGGTTGTCGAGCACGAACTCCGTGACCACGGTGCGGGTGGACTGCACCACCGCCTTGGCCGTGGTGAGGAACTGCAGCGCGATCCGCTTGCCCGGGTTCTGCGGCAGCGCCATCGTCGCCGACAGGCCGGGGCGCAGCGCGTCCGAGAAGTTCTGCGGCACCGAGACGAAGACTCGCAGCTTGTGCACGTCGGCCACGACGAACAGCGGCTGCGAGGGGCCGCGCTGGGTGGTGTTGCTGCCGGCCGCCCCCACGTAGTCGCCGATGTTGACGTTGCGCACGGTCACGACGCCGTCGAACGGCGCCACCAGCTTCTTGAACGCGGCCATCGCCTCGTACTTGGCGACGTTCTGCTGCGCCGCCGTGACCTCGGCCTTCTGCGCCGCCTCGTCGGCCTTCTTCACGTCGACGTCCTGCTGCGCCACCGCCTGCGTGCCGGACAGCGCCGCCCAGCGCTTCGCGGTGATCACGGCGAGGTTGTAGCGCGCCTTCACGGTCGCGAGCTGCGCCCGGGCGGCCGCCAGCTCGGCGTCCAGGCTCGGCGTGTCGATGGTGCCCAGCACGTCGCCGGCCTTCACCACGGCGCCGTAATCCTTGTACCAGTGGCCGACATAGCCAGTCACCTGGCCGTAGATGGCGGCCTGGTACCAGGCCTCGATGTTGCCGGGCAGGGTCAGGCTGCGCTGCTGCGGGCCACCCTTGGGCGAGGTCGCCTGCACCCGCGGGATCGCCGCGTCGTCGGTGCTGCGCTTCAGGTCGCCGGTGGCGGCGCTGCGCGACCAGATCCCGTAGCCGGCCAGGCCGCCCGCGAGCAGCAGGCCGAGTCCCGCGAACAGCCAGCCCCGCCGTCGTGGCGGCCGTGTTCCGGGCGTATGCGACCCGCTCATGCCGACACTCCTCCCGCTTCGGCCCGCTGCCGTGTCGCGGCGCTCCGGCCAGCGGCGACCGGCCCCTGGGCGTTGCGGTGCATGATGGCGAACACGTTGGGCACGAACAGCAGCGTCGTGACTGTCGCGACCAGCAGGCCGCCGATCACGGCGACGCCGAGCGGCGCGTTGGTGGTGTTGCTGAACGACATCGGGATCATGCCCACGATCATCGCCAGCGCCGTCATCAGCACCGGACGGATGCGCCCGACCCCGGCCTCGATCGCGGCGCGCGGCGCGTCGCCGTGCTCCGCCAGCCGGTCGCGGGCGAAGGCCACCACCAGGATCGTGTTGGCGGTCGCCGTCCCCATGCACATGATCGCCCCGGTCAGCGCCGGGACCGAGAGCGTGGTGCCGGTCAGGAACAGCGCCCAGGTGATCCCGGCCAACGCCGCGGGCAGGGCGGAGACGATGATGAGCGGGTCGACCCAGGACTGGAAATTGACCACGATCACCAGGTAGACGAGCACCACCGCCAGCGCCAATCCGACCACGAGCTGCGTGTAGGCCGAGCGCATCGTGCTGTCCTGCCCGGCGAGCTGGGCGGTGGCGCCCTTCGGCAGCCCGGGCTTCATCTCGGCCACGATGCGCTGCACCGCGGCGCTGACGGCGCCCAGGTCGCGGTCCTCGACATTGGCGTAGATGTCGATCACCGGCTTGATCGCGTAGTGCGACACGAGGCCGGGCGAGCCGGTCTGCGACAGCCGCGGCCCCCCCCCCCCCCGGAGCGGGGGGGGGGGGGGGGGGGGGGCGGGGGCCGGGGGGGCGGGGGGGGGGTGGGGGGGGGGGGGGGGGGGGGGGGGG
>CAXTVL010000389.1:1965-3259 GCA_964247515.1 uncultured Acetobacteraceae bacterium
CCGCCGCGCCACGCCGCCCAGGTTGTGGGGGGGGGCGTTGCCGGGGTTGCCGTCGCCCTTGTCGACGGTGATGGTCTGCAGGTCGTTGACGCTGGTGAGCTGGTCCTGCGGCGTCTGGATGTTGACCAGGTGCGAGACGCCGGTGCTGGTGTCGAGCCAGTAGGTCGGCGACACCTGGCCGCTGCCCGACAGCACCGCCAGCGCGTTGTTGGCGATGTCGGAGGCGTTGAGGCCGGTGCCGCTGGCGAAGGTGCGGTTGGACGACAGCAGCAGGGTCGGCTGGCCCATGACCTGCTGGATGCGCGCGTCGGCCACGCCCGCCACCTGCTTGATCCGGGCCAGCATCCGCGACGCGTAGGCGTAATTGGCGTTGAGGTCGCTGCCGTTGACCTGCACGTCGATCGGCGAGGGCAGGCCGAGGTTGAGGATCTTGGCGGTGATGTCGCCGGGCAGGAAGCTGAACTCGGTCCCCGGGAACCGCTCCGCGAGCCCGGCCCGCAGGGTCTTGCGGTAGGCCGCGACCGGCGAGGCCGGGTTGTCGAGCGAGATCGCGATGTCGCAGTCCTGGCTGCCGACGGTGCCGGTGTTGCTGTAGGCGAGGTTGATGCCGCTGGTGGCCAGGCCGCAGTTGAGCACGGTGTTGGTGACGTGGCCGGGGAGCAGCTGGTGGATCGCGGCGTCCACCAGCACCGAGACCTTGGCGGTCTCCTCGATCCGCGTCCCGGTCGGCGTGCGCAGATGCAGGTCGATCTCGGCGGCCTTGATGCTGGGGAAGAAGTCCTGGCCCACGAACGCCAGCAGGCCGAGCGAGGCCAGCGCCGCGAGCAGGTAGAACGCGGCGAAGGTGCGCGGCCGCTCGCCGGTGCGCTCCAGCCAGCCGCCGTAGGTTTCGCGGAAGCGCTCGAAACGCCGCTCGAAGCCGAGCTGG
Source organism: uncultured Acetobacteraceae bacterium (assembly GCA_964247515.1). Lineage (GTDB taxonomy): Bacteria > Pseudomonadota > Alphaproteobacteria > Acetobacterales > Acetobacteraceae > CAVRQM01. The sequence continues at coordinate 2,894 of CAXTVL010000389.1, forward strand.
AAGCGCTTGAAGACGCCGGGACGGCGGGTCTTGTCCGGGTGGCGCGTGGCCGCGACCTGCGCCGGCAGCAGGTAGGCGGCCATGGTCGGCGTCAGCGTGCGCGACAGGATGAACGAGGCGACCATCGCGAACACGATCGCCTCGGCCAGCGGCAGGAACAGGTAGCCGGAGACGCCGCCCAAGGCGAACAGCGGCAGCCAGACGATGCAGATGCACAGCGTCGAGACGAAGGTGGGGACGACGATCTGGTTCGCCGCCTCGACGATCGCGTCGTGCAGGCTCAGGGCGTCGCCGCCTTCCTCCAGGTGGGTGTTGATGTTCTCGATCATCACGGTGGCGTCGTCCACCAGGATGCCGACCGCGAGC
>CAXTVL010000390.1:0-886 GCA_964247515.1 uncultured Acetobacteraceae bacterium
GGCCAGCGACAGCGGGTCGGTGCGGTCGCGCCGGGCGACGGTGAACACCCGCGTCTCGGCGCCGGTGCCCGGGTGGGTGTACACGGTGCGCCGCTCGACGATGCGCAGGCTCTCGGCGGTGACGGTCTCGACGCCACGGTCGTAGGTGCCGGCAGCGACTGCCGCTTCGACGCGGGCGGCGAGCAGGCCGTCGAACACCTGGAACAGCAGATCCTGCAGCGCGATCGGCAATGCCAGCACGCGGTTGAGGAACTGGGTGATCGGCGGCAGCTCCTCGCGCACCGCGCCGTCGCGGGTGGTCAGCGATAGGCCGGTGGCGTCCTCGAAGCGTTCGAGCGGGCAGCCCTCGACCTTGCCGAGCAGCAACAGCGTGTAGAGCTGCCGCAGCGCCGCGCGGGCGTAGTCGCTCTCCAGGTTGTCCGAGGCGCGGAACAGGCCCTGGCCGCCGGTCTGGCGCTGGCCGCGGGTGATGGCGCCCAGGGTGTCGAGCCGCCGCGCGATGGTGGAGATGAACCGCCGCTCGCCGCGCACGTCGGTGGCCACCGGCCGGAACAGCGGCGGCTGCGCCTGGTGGGTGCGGTTGCTGCGGCCGAGCCCCTGGATCGCGGCGTCGGCCTTCCAGCCGGCCTCAAGCAAATAGTGCACGCGCAGGCGCCGGTTCCTGGCGCCGAGGTCGGCGTGGTAGCTGCGCCCGGTGCCGCCGGCGTCCGAGAACACCAGGATGCGCTTGGCGTCGTCCTGGAACGCGGCGGTCTCGGCCAGGTTGGCGTCCCGGGTCCGGCGCTCGACGGCGAGCCGTTCCACGCCGTCCTCACCGCGCCTGCGCACGATCCGCCGCGCGCGTCCGGTGACCTCGGCCACCTGGTCGGCGCCGAACCGCTGCACG
>CAXTVL010000390.1:978-3240 GCA_964247515.1 uncultured Acetobacteraceae bacterium
CCTCGGCCGGCAGCGCCGCGAGTTGCTCGACCAGCCGGTCGCGGCGCAGCACGGCGTCGCGGCAGAGGACGGGTTGGCCGTCGCGGAACACCGGCCGCGAGGACAGGTTGCCCTCGGCGTCGGTGAACGGCTCGTGCAGCTGCACCGGGAAAGCGTGGGCGAGGTAGTCGAGCACGTACTCGCGCGGGGTGATGTCGACCTGCACGTCGCCCCACTCCTCGGCCGGGATGGCGGCGATGCGCCGCTCGGTCAGCGCCTCGCCGGTCGAGACCACCTGCACCACGCAGGCGTGCCCGGCGGCGAGGTCCGCCTCGATCGCGCGGATCAACGTCGGCGCCTTCATCGCGGTGATCAGGTGGTTGAAGAAGCGCTGCTTGGAGCCCTCGAACGCCGAGCGCGCCGCCGCCCTGGCCCGGGCGTTCAGCGTCTGCGACCCGCCGTCCCGGCCGGTGCCGGTGACGCCGGCGGCCTCCAGCGCCGCGTCGAGGTTGTGGTGGATGACCTGGAACGCGCCGGCATAGGCATCGTAGATGCGGGTCTGCTCGGGGGTCAGCCGATGCTCGAGCAGCTCGACCGCGACGCCGCCGGTCTCGATCGCGGCGACGAACTCGGCGCGGGTGGCGAACGGGAAGTCCGCGCCGCCCCACAGCCCGAGCCGCTGCGCGTAGGCGAGGTTGTGCATCGTGGTGGCGCCGGTGGCCGAGACGTACAGCACGCGGGCGTCGGGCAGGGCGTGCTGCAGTCGCAGCCCGGCGCGGCCCTGCTGCGACGGGCCGCCATCGCCGCGCGACCCGTCGGTTCCGGCGGCGTTGCGCATGGCGTGGCTCTCGTCGAACACCACCACGCCGTCGAAGTCGGCCCCGAGCCAATCGACGATCTGCTGTACGCGGGACGCCCGCTCGTCCCGCGCCTCGGCGCGCAGCGTGGCATAGGTGGCGAACAGGATGCCCTGCTCCAGCCGGACCGGCGTGCCCTGCCGGAAGCGGGACAGCGGCTGCACCAGCAGGCGCTCCTGGCCCAAGGCCTCCCAGTCGCGCCTGGCGTCCTCGATCAGCGTGTCGGACTTCGACAGCCACAGCGCGCGGCGGCGGCCCTTCAGCCAGTTGTCGAGGATCACGCCGGCGACCTGACGGCCCTTGCCGGTGCCGGTGCCGTCGCTCAGCATGAACCCGCGCCGGAAGCGGATCGCGGCCTCGGCGCCATCGGGCGCGGCCGTGACCAGGTCGAGGGTGGTGTCCACGGTCCAGGCGCCCGCGAGCACCCCGGAATGCGCCTCGCCGGCGAGGATCACGGTCTCGAGCTGGGCGTCGGACAGCAGGCCGGCGGCGACCAGGCCAGAGGGCAGATGCGGCCGGTAGCCCGGCGCGGGCGGGCGCACGCTGGCCATCGCGGCCGACTGCACCAGCGGCGTGGGATGCGGCCTGGCGCCGGGCACCCGGAGCGTCTGCAGCGCGAACGGCGCGTAGAGGGCGTCGCTGAGCCGGGCCGCGCTGTCCGGCACGGCCTCGACCAGCTCGTAGCCGAGCTCCACGGCGTCGGCCGTGGCGGGCGCCAGCGGGCGGACGGCTTGCCGAACGGCGGGACACCGGGCAGCCGCGGTCCCATGCGACGTCGTGGCGCCGGGAAGCCGGATCGGCGTGCAGGCGGCGCGTGGCGGCACCTGCGCCTCGACCCAAGCCAGCAAGGTTGCCACGTCCGGCGCCACGCCAGGCGAGACCGGGAAGATCGAGGGGTCGGCGGCCGACACGCGGTCGATCACCGTCAGCCGGGTCTCGACGCTGGTGCCGTGCCGGGCGAACACGCGCCCGTCGATGGCGGCGCTGAACACCACGCGCCCGCGCTGCTGCAGCCGGGCGAAGGACGGTGCCCAGGCCGGGTTGTCGGGCGAGACGGACGCGCCGGTGATGGCGACCAGGCGGCCGCCCTCGGCCAGCCGCGCCAGCGCCGAGGCGATGTGGCGGATGGCGGCGTCGGCCATGCGGCCCGCCACGTGCAAGGCGGCGGAGAACGGCGGGTTCATCAGGACCACGCTGGGGCGCGTCCCGGCGTCGAGGTGGTCGTCGATCTGCGCCGCGTCGAACCGGGTGACGGAGACGGCCGGGAACAGCAGGCCGAGCAGCTCGGCGCGGACCTCGGCCCACTCGTTCAGCATCGCCGTGGCGCCGGCGAACTCCGCTAAAATGGCCAGCAGGCCGGTGCCGGCCGACGGCTCGAGCACCAGGTCGCCGGCGGCGATCGCGGCCGCTTGCGCCGCGACGAAGC
>CAXTVL010000391.1:0-3239 GCA_964247515.1 uncultured Acetobacteraceae bacterium
GGGGCACCGGGCCTCGCCGCGCGCAAGCCGCCGGTGCCGGCGCCGAAGAAGGTGGTGGACGACCGCCGCCGCCCCGGCCGCATCGACGTGCAGGCGGCGATCGAGGGCGAGGACGACCGGGTGCGCAGCCTGGCCTCGGTGCGCCGGCAGCGCGAACGCGAGCGCCGCGAGCAGGAGCTGCAACTGCTGCGCGCCGATGGAGTGAAAGTCGTGCGTGAAGTGGTACTGCCGGACACCATCACGGTGCAGGAGCTCGCCGCCCGCATGGCGGCGCGGGCACCGGACGTGATCAAGACGCTGATGCGGATGGGGGTGATGGCGACCATCACCCAGAGCCTCGACGCCGACACCGCCGAGCTGGTGGTGCAGGAGTTCGGCCATCGGGTGAAGCGGGTCAGCGAGGACGACATCGAGAGCGGCCTCGACGGCGCGTTCGACGAACTGACCGACATGCAGCCGCGCCCGCCGGTCGTGACCATCATGGGCCATGTCGACCACGGCAAGACCTCGCTGCTCGACGCGCTGCGCGCCACCGACGTGGCGGCGGGCGAAGCCGGCGGCATCACCCAGCACATCGGCGCCTATCAGGTGCAGTTGCCGTCCAGCAGCCGTATCACCTTCATCGACACCCCGGGCCACGAGGCGTTCACCGCCATGCGCAGCCGCGGCGCCAGCGTCACCGACATCGTGGTGCTGGTGGTCGCCGCCGACGACGGCGTGATGCCGCAGACGATCGAGGCGATCAAGCACGCCAAGGCCGCCAACGCGCCGATCATCGTCGCCATCAACAAGATGGACAAGGCCGACGCCAACCCGGACCGGGTGCGCCAGGAGCTGCTCAGCCACGACATCGTGGTGGAGGCGATGGGCGGCGAGACCCAGGACGTCGAGGTCTCGGCGATCAAGCGCCAGGGTCTCGACAAGCTCGAGGAAGCCATCCTCCTGCAGGCCGAGATCCTCGACCTGCAGGCCAACCCTGACCGCGCCGCCGAGGGCAGCGTGATCGAGAGCCGGTTGGACCGTGGCCGCGGCCCGGTGGCGACCGTGCTGATCCAGAAGGGCACGCTCAACGCCGGCGACATCGTGGTGGCCGGCGCCGAGTGGGGCCGGGTGCGCGCCATGCTGGACGACAAGGGCCGCGCCATGACGCAGGCGACCCCCGCGAGTCCGGTCGAGATATTGGGCCTGGCCGGCGTGCCGCAGGCGGGCGAGCCGTTCGTGGCGGTCGAGAACGAGGGCCGCGCCAAGGAGATCAGCGAGTTCCGCCAGCGCAAGCTGCGCGACAAGGCCGCCGGGGTCGCCACCGCCGCGCGCGGCACGCTGGACGAGATGCTGGCCCGCATCCAGGCCGGGGTGCAGAAGGAGGTGGCCGTCCTCATCAAGGCCGACGTGCAGGGCAGCGCCGAGGCGATCCAGCTCACCGTGCTGCGCCAGGCGCACGAGGAGGTGCGGGTGCGGGTGCTGAACTCCACCGTGGGCCAGATCACCGAGAGCGACGTCGAGTTCGCGCGCGCCAACAACGCGCTGATCGTGGCGTTCAACGTCCGCGCCACGGCGCAGGCGCGGGCGCTGGCGACCCGCGACGGCGTCGACATCCGCTACTACTCGATCATCTACGAGGTGATCGACGACATCGAGAAGCTGGTGCGCGGCAAGGTGGCGCCCAAGGCGCGCGAGCGTTTCCTGGGCTACGCCGAGATCCGCAAGGTGTTCGACATCACCAAGACCGGCAAGGTCGCCGGCTGCATGGTCACGGATGGCCTGGTCAAGCGCGGCGCCGGCGTGCGGCTGCTGCGCGAGGGCGTCGTGATCCACAACGGCGAGCTCACGCAGTTGAAGCGCTTCAAGGACGACGTGCGCGAGGTGGCGCGCGGCTACGAGTGCGGGCTCTCCTTCGCCAACTACAACGACCTGCGCGAGGGCGACGTGGTGGAGTGCTTCGAGGTCGAGATGGTGCCGGCCTGAGGTGGCGAAGCACGGCGCGGCGCCTGCCGCGAGGGCGCCGTCCCAGCGCCAGCTTCGGGTGGCGGAGGAAATCCGCCACGTGCTGTCGGGCGTGTTCGCCCGTGGCGAGGTGCGCGACCCGGAACTGGCCGACGTGCTCGTCACCGTGACCGAGGTGCGGATCAGCCCGGATTTGCGCGCGGCCACGGCGTTCGTGACCCGCCTCGGCCGCTCGGACATCGGCGAGAAGCTCCCGGCGCTGCGGCGCGCGGCGCCGTTCCTGCGCGGCCAACTGGCGAAGGCGCTGCGGCTGCGTGTGGCGCCGGAGGTGTCGTTCCAGGTCGACACCAGCATCGACTACGCGATGCACGTCGACGCGCTGCTGCGCGCGCCGGAAGTCGCCCGCGACCTGGAGTGAGCCTGCCCGCATCGACGGAGCGGTCCGTCGGCTTGGACATCCTGCGCTCGCTGGCGATCCTGTGGGTGCTCACCAGCCATTGCGGCGACACGTTCGCGGCTTGGGGGGGCACGCGGGCGCCGTTCCTGTCCAGCGTCTCCGGCTTCTTCGGCGTCGAGCTGTTCTTCGTGCTGAGCGGCTTCCTGATCGGCCGCCTGCTGCTGCAGATCGTGGAACGCAGGCCCACTTGGCGCGACTGGCGGGTGTTCCTGGTGCGGCGCTGGGTAAGGACGCTGCCGCTGTACTATCTGTGGCTGGCGGTCCTGGCGGTCGCGTGGCCGCCGCTGTTCTGGGTGCCGGGCCATGCCGCGCTGTGGCGCACCCTGCCGTGGTTCGTGACGCTCACGCAGAACCTGGCCTGGCCGGTGGTGGGCGGCTGGTTCGGCGTCTCGTGGTCGCTCGCGGTCGAGGAGTGGTTCTACCTGCTGTTCTCGTCGCTGCTGCTGGGCGGCGCCGCGCTGTTCGGCCGCCGCCCGGCGCTGCTGGCGAGCCTGGCGCTGTTCCTGCTGGTGCCGCCGCTGCTGCGATGGCACCTGCCACCCTCCGTCGACTGGGGCGAGTTCACGAGCAAGGTGGTGCCGTTCCGGCTCGACGCGATCGGCTTCGGCATCTCCGTCGCCTGGCTGGCGCAGACCCGCTCGCGCCTGCTGGCGCGGCCGCGCCTGCTGCTGGCGGCGGGGGCCGCCTTGGTCGCCGGCATCTGGCTCGGCCCAGTGTCGAATTGGCTGACCGCCATCGGGCCGCAGGTGCAGCGCACGTTCCTGTTCGACCTGGGCTCGCTGGGCTTCGCCATGCTGCTGCCGGCCGCCGACCGGCTGCGGCGGGCTCCGGCCTGGGT
>CAXTVL010000392.1:0-3234 GCA_964247515.1 uncultured Acetobacteraceae bacterium
GGGGGGCGGCGCCGGCGGGGGCGCCCGCCCCCCGGCCGCCCGCCCGCGACCGACGCGCTGCCGCCCGGCTGCGCCTTCGCGCCGCGCTGCGACCTGGCGCAGGCGCGCTGCCGCCAGGGCGCGATCCCGCTGGCGGAGGTCGGCCCGGACCACCGCGCCGCCTGCGTGCTGGCCTGATGCCGGCCACGCTGGAAGTCCTGGACGTGGTGCGCAGCTTCGGCCGCGGCCGCCGGCTGCTGCGCGCGGTCGACGGCGTGTCGCTGTCGGTCACGCGCGGGCGCACGCTGGGCATCGTGGGCGAGTCCGGCTGCGGCAAGTCGACGCTCGCGCGGATGCTGGTGGGGCTGCTGCCGCCCAGCTCCGGCCGGTTGGAGATCGACGGCCGCTCGATCCCCGAGCTGGCGCGCCGCGACCGCCGGGCGCTGCACCGGCGGGTGCAGATGGTGTTCCAGGACCCGCTCGGCTCGCTCAACCCGCGCCGCACCGTGCGGCAGATCCTCTCGGCGCCGTTGCAGGCGCTGCACGGGATGGGTGCGGCCGCCTGCGCCGCGCGGGTGGCCGAACTGATGGACCTGGTCAGCCTGCGGCCGGATTTCGCCGAGCGCACCCCGCACGAGTTCTCCGGCGGCCAGGCGCAGCGCATCGGCATCGCCCGGGCGCTCGCGGCGCAGCCGGAGGTGGTGGTGCTGGACGAGCCGGTCTCGGCCCTCGACGTCTCGGTGCAGGCGCAGGTGCTGATGCTGCTGGCCGACCTGCAGGCGCGGTTGGGCCTGACCTACGTGTTCATCTCGCACGATCTCGCGGTGGTCGAGACCATCGCCCACGAGGTCGCGGTGATGCGGGCCGGGCGGATCGTGGCGCGGGCGTCGGCGGCGCGCATCTTCGCCGAGCCGCAGCACGACTACCCCCGGCTGCTGCTGGCCTCGGTGCCGCGCGTCGCGCTACGGCGCGACGTCGACGAACCCGCCATCGGCGGCGATCTCGGCACCCACCACGAATGAGGAATCGTCGCTGGCCAGGAACAGCGCCACCCGCGCGATCTCGTCGGACTGGCCGATCCGGCCCAACGGTATCTTCTTCGTCATGCCGGCCGCCATCGCCTGCACCTGCTCGGGCGCCATGCCCATCTTGCCGAAGATCGGCGTCTCGATCGGGCCGGGCGAGATCGCGTTGACCCGGATGGCGCGCGGCCCGAACTCCCCGGCCAGCACCCGCACCATCGCCCGCGCCGCGGCCTTGGTCGCGGCGTACACGACCGAGCCCGCGATGCCGACGCGGTTGCTGCCGGAGGTGGTGACGATCACGCTGCCGCCCGGCTGCAACAGCCGCTCGGCCTTCTGCACGGTGAACAGCACGCCCTTGACGTTGATGGCGAACTGCTCGTCGAACGACGCTTCCGACACCTGCGCCAAGGGCGCGAACTTGGCGGTCCCGGCGTTGAGGAACAGCACGTCGATGCCCCCGAAGGCGCGTTCCACCTCGGCCACCATGGCCTCCGCGTCGGCGACGACGGCGGCATCCGCCCGGATCGCCAGCAGGTCGGGGCCGAGCTCCCGGCGCGCCTGCTCGAGCCGCTCGGCGCTCTGCCCGGTGATCGCGACCCTGGCGCCTTCGGCCATGAACAGCCGCGCCGTCGCGAGACCGATCCCGGTGGTGCCGCCGGTGATGACCGCGCGCTTGCCCGTGAGGCGTCCCATGGCACATCCTTTCGGAAAACTGGTTTCGTCGCCAACGCTACGTCGCCGTGCGCCGCACGGCAAACCGTCGAGGATCACCCCATGCCCATCGTGAACCGCATCGCCGAGTTCCACGCCGACATGACGGCCTGGCGGCGGGATCTGCACCGCCACCCCGAGCTGGCGCTGCAGGAGACCCGCACCAGCCGCGTGGTGCAGGAGAAGCTGGCCGAGTTCGGTGTCGACGAGGTGGTGACGGGCCTGGCCACCACCGGCGTCGTCGGCATCATCCGCGGCCGCCAGCCGGGCGGGGCGATCGGGCTGCGCGCCGACATGGACGCGCTGCCGATCGAGGAGGCGACCGGGCTCGCCTACGCCTCGGAAAACCCCGGCGTGATGCACGCCTGCGGCCATGACGGCCACACCGCGATGCTGCTCGGCGCCGCGCGCTACCTGGCCGAGACGCGCAACTTCGCGGGCACCGTCTACGTGATCTTCCAGCCGGCCGAGGAGCGGTTCGGCGGCGGCGAGATCATGGTGCGCGAAGGCCTGTTCGAGCGCTTCAGCATGGACCGGGTGTTCGGGATGCACAACTGGCCGAGCCACAAGGCCGGCGAGTTCCTGTGGCGGGTGGGCCCGGTGATGGCCGCCGTCGGCACGCTCGAGATCACGGTGCGCGGCCACGGCGCGCACGGCGCCTACCCGCACCGCGGCACCGACCCGATCCTGGCCGCCGCCGGCATCGTCGTGGCGCTGCAATCGGTGGTGGCGCGCAACGTCGACCCGCTGGAGCAGGCGGTGGTCAGCATCGGCGCCATCGCCGGGGGCCACGCCTCCAACGTCATCCCGGAGACGGTGCGGATGGAGGGCACCGTGCGCTGGTTCAAGCCCGAGGTCGGCGACCTGCTGGAGGCGGCGATCAAGCGCGTCGCCGAGGGGGTCGCGACCGGCCACGGCGCCACGGCGGAGGTGGTGTTCACCCGTTCCTACCCGGCCACGGTGAACGACGCCGAGACGACGGCGCTGGCGCGCCACGCCGCCGAGACGGTGGCGGGGGCGGCGCGGGTCTCGCACATGGAGCGCCCGACCATGGGGGCCGAGGATTTCAGCTACATGCTGAACGCCAAGCCAGGCAGCTACCTGATGCTGGGCACGGCGCGCGGCGACCACGACCCGCAGGTCCACCACCCGAAATACGACTTCAACGACGACATCCTGCCGCTGGGGGCAAGCTACTGGGCGACGCTGGCCGAGCAGTTGCTGCCGCGTTCAGGGTGATGGTGGGGCCGCCAGAACCAGTCGCAGCCTGGAGGCGGCCGCACCAGGCGAGGAACGCGCGCCGCCGCCGGGGTGCGGCGAATGCTCCGTTCGCTGCTGCGCGTTCGGTTCGTGCCGGCCGCGCTGCGCGCGCGAGCGCGTCGTGCCGCCTTCACCGCAAGCCGTCGCGGGTCAGCGGGTGGCCAGCCGGGCGCGCGGCATCCGGACCAACATGCCCGGCGCCAGCGGCGTCATGGCCACCGGCGTCATGGCCACCGGCGTCATGGCCACCGGCGTCATG
>CAXTVL010000393.1:0-3231 GCA_964247515.1 uncultured Acetobacteraceae bacterium
CCTGGCGCGCTCGCGACGCTCATGTCCGCGCGCCCGCCAGGCGCACCCGCGGGTCGACCAGCGCCACCGCGACGTCGACCGCGAGGTTGACCGCCACGAACAGCAGGCCCGTGACCATGACCACGCCCATCAGGCCGTTCAGGTCCTTGTGCAGGATCGCGCGCACGCCGTAGCTGGCGATGCCGGGCAGGCCGAAGATCAGCTCGACCACGAAGGCGTTGCCGAGCAGCGAGGCGAACTCCAAGCCGAGGATGGTCAGCGTCGGCACGATCGCCGGCTTCAGCATGTACTTGAACGTGACCACGCGGTCGGGCAGGCCGAACGCCCGCGCCGCCTCGACGTAGTCGCGCCGGCCGACCTCGATCATGCTGGAGCGGGTGAACCGCATCACCTGCCCGGCCGTCGCCGCCGCGAGCGCCAGCGTGGGCAGCGACAGGTGACGCAGCGCGTCGAGGAACAGCAGCGGCCGGCCGGCCAGCAGCGTGTCCACGGTCATGAACCCGGTGACGCCGGCGCGGAACTCGGTGCCCGGGGCCAGCCTGCCCGCGATCGGCAGGGCGTGCAGCACGTAGCCGGCCAGGAGCTGCAGGCAGATCGCGATGACGAAGGCGGGCGTCACCACGCCCAACAGCGACAGCAGCCGGCTGCCGGCGTCGATCCAGGTGCCTTGGTGGCGCGCCGCCCACGCGCCACCCGGGATCGCCACCAGCAGCACCAGGAGCAGGCTCGTGGTCATCAGCTCGAGAGTGACCGGAAAGGCGTCGGCCATGTCGGCGTTGACGCTGCGCTGGGTCAGGATCGACTGGCCGAACTCGCCGCGCAGCAACGCCCCGGCATAGCGGCCGTACTGCACCACCCACGGACGGTCGAAGCCCATCTGGTGCCGCAGCGACGTCACCTGCTCCGAGGTGGCGAGCGGGCCGAGCACGATGCGCGCCGGGTCGCCGGGCACGATCCGGGCGATGGCGAAGATCACCACCGAGAGCCCCCAGAGCACGACCGCGCCACGGGCCAGCCGGCGGAGCAGGTATTCGAGCAATTCAGGCCGCCTCGGCCTCGGCCAGCGCCATCCGTTCGGCGGCGGAGGCCCAGGCCGGCACCGCGTAGTCGCACAGCGGCACGTAGTCGAGGTCGTAGCCGAACGCCCGCGGCCCGACCACGGCCAGCGCCGGCGCGCCGCGCAGCAACGGCGTGCACGGCAGCGCCGCCACCGCGCCCGGCAGGCCGCAGCGCAGCTCGTCGTGAAATACGGCCGCGCCGTGTCGGCATCGAGGACGCAGATCAGGTCTGGCACGATGGCGACCGGCTCGCCGTCGACACGGGCGATCAGGTTCTCGTTCTGGAACTCGATCTCGAGGCGCGTGCCGGCGTGCGCGCCGGTGCCGTCGGCGCGCATGTGGCCGCGCGCGAACCCCGCCGTCGTGCGGCGCAGCACGTCGACGATGCGGCCCTGGAACAGGTGCCTGCCCTGCTCCTGCGCCAGCAACGCCGCCACCGGATCGCGCCGCTCGCGCCGCGCGGTGGCGACGGCGGCCCCCAGCCGCCAGGCCTGGCTCACCGTGTTGCGCACGCCATGGCGCATGATGTCGGCACCGCTCACCGGGGCCATGGCGAGGGCGGCGCTGCATCCGACCGCGACCGTCGCGGCGCGGGCGATACGCTCCAGCCACAGGGCGGAGACCGCGTGCGGGAAGGTCACGACGTTGCCCTTGTCGTCGGCCAAGGCGCTCGGCGTGCAGGGCAGGCCGCCGATCAGGAAGGTGCTCATCTGTAGTTCCGGGAACGCCCGCCCCATCGCGTCGGCGTCGACCACCGGCAATCCGGCCAGCGCCGCCGCGATCATCGGCTCGATGGCGTTGGCGCCGCCGATCTCGTCGCTCAGCACCGCCACCGCCCGCCGGCCGCTCGCCGCCTCGACCGCGCGCAGGGCGCGCAGGCTCTCGCCGCCCTGCTTGATGCGCTCGACGCTGACGGTGGGCGCGCCGATGCCGCCGACCGGGACCGCCATATCGTCGGACGCCAGGCTCTCCGGCGGCACGATGCGGATAGGGTGCCCGGCCCGCATCGCCTGGCGCGCGCGCAGCGTTCCGATATAGGTGTTGCCACCGCCGCCGGTGCCGAGGATGCCGGCGCCGAGGGCGATGTGCTCGAGGTCGCGTTCGGTGAGGAGCCACTCTTCAGGCATCTGCTCGCCCCTGCAAACCGTGGACCGCGACGCGGGTCATGGCGACTCACGCCGCGCGAAAGAGTCGGCGATGCTGCCGGGCGTCGCCACCCAGATCCGGTCGCGGTGCGTCATGATGTGGTCCAAGGCCCGCGCCAGCGGCTTCAGCCGGAACGGCGCCCCGGAGATGAACGAGTGGAGCACGAGGCTCATCACCAGCGGCTGCCGCTCCGAGGCGGCCAGTTGCGCGTCGAACTCGTCGACGATCATGTCCGCGAACTCGCGGGCGCTGGCCTGCCGCCCGACGATGGTGGAGCTGTCGTTGAGTTCCAGCGCGTAGGGCAGCGCCAGCAGCGGCTCGGCACGGGTGTTGAGCCAGACCGGCTGGTCGTCGAGCCGCAGGTCGAGGACGTAGCCGTAGCCAGCCTCGCCCAGCAGGTCGAAGGTGCGCTCGGTCTGCGCCAGCCACGGACTCGACCACCCCGCCGGCGGCCTGCCCTCCTCCCGACGGATGCGCTCGGCGACCGCCTCGAGGTAGGCCGCCTCGCCGGCTTCGTCGCGGCCCGCCAGGGTGTCGGAGTTGCTGAGCCCGTGGCCGACCATCTCGGCCCCGGCCCGGCGGGCGGCGTCGAGCAGGTCCGGCGCGTGGTCGTAGACCGCGGTGTTGAGCAGGATCGCGGGCGGGATGCCGCGCGCCGCCAGCAGGTCGAGCAGCCGGAAGCCGCCGACCCGGTTGCCGTAGTCGCGCCAGGAGGTGTTGACGAAGTCCGGCTGGCCGGCGCCGGCCAGGATGTCCTCGGTGAGCGCGCCGCCGAACGCGTACTCCTCGATCCCGAGCGCCACGTAGAACGCGAGCCGGGTGCCGTTGGGCCAGGTGTAATCCGGCCGCCGGGTGATCGGCGAGTAGTCGTAGCGACCGCTCGTGGGCAGCATCAATAATTCCTCCCGGGTCCGGCGGCGCGCCCCACCCAGCGTTCGATCCCGACGTCGCGCCCGGCCGCCCGGGCCACCATGGCGCGGTAGGCGGGAAGCCAGCGGTCCGCCTGGCGCCGCGCTTCCGCCAGGGC
>CAXTVL010000394.1:0-1566 GCA_964247515.1 uncultured Acetobacteraceae bacterium
GTCGCGCGCCCGGCGGCGGTGCTGGCCGGGCAATCCTACGCGCTCTACATCGTCCACCTGTCGCTGCTCGACATTGTGGGCTACATCCGCGCCACGCGGCAGCTCCCGGCGCTGCCCTGCGCCGTGGCGTGCCTCGCCGCGATGTGGCTGCTGTCCTGGGCGTCGTTCCGCTACCTGGAACAACCGTTGCTGCGCCTGCGCCCACCGCAGCGAGAGGACCACACGACCCGATGCGCCACCGCAAACCCCGCGGCCTACCGCTCGACGGCTGGCTGATCGTCGACAAGCCGGCGGGGCTGACCAGCACCGACGTGGTCAACCGCGTCCGCCGCTGGTTCGACGCGCAGAAGGCCGGGCACGGCGGCACGCTCGACCCGCTGGCGACCGGCCTGCTGCCGGTGGCGTTCGGTGCCGCCACCAAGACCGTGCCGTACGTCATGGACGGCACCAAGATCTACCGTTTCACGCTGCGGCTGGGCGAGGCGCGCGACACCGACGACGCGCAGGGCGTCGTGACCGCGACCAGCGACGCGCGCCCGACCGACGAGGCGATCCGCGCCGCGTTGCCGGCGTTCCTCGGCGACATCATGCAGGTGCCGCCCGTGTACTCGGCGATCAAGGTGGCCGGCGAGCGCGCCTACGACCTGTCGCGCGCCGGGGCACCCCCGGTGCTGGAGCCGCGCCCGGCCCGGGTCGACCGCTTCGAGCTGGTCGAGCGGCCCGACGCCGACAGCGCGACCTTCGAGGTGCAGTCCGGCAAGGGCGTCTACATGCGCAGCCTGGCGCGCGACCTGGCGCTGGCCTGCGGCAGTGTCGGCCACGTGGCGGCGCTGCGCCGGCTGCGGGTCGGGCCGTTCGACGAGCGGCACGCGATTGTGCTGGACAAACTGCAACGGGCGGAGGATACCCCGCCGACGTCCCCGGACTTCCTGCTTCCGGTCGCGACCGCGCTGGCCGACATCCCGGCGCTGGCCCTGACCGCGGCGGAAGCCGTCAGCCTCTCGCATGGACAGGCGATCAGCCTCGTCGATCTGATGGGCCGCATTCCACGGACCGCCGACCCCGACCGCGGGCTGGCGCGCGCCATGGCGGGGACCCGCGTGATCGGGCTGTGCCGGCTGGAGGATGGCTGGCTGAAACCCGAGCGGCTGCTGTAGCCACGCGCGTCGGCCCTCACCCCGCATCAGGAGTATGCGATGTCGATCACCGCGGAGCGCCGCACGGCGCTCGTGTCCGAATACGCCACCGCCGCCAGCGACACCGGCAGCCCCGAGGTTCAGGTCGCGTTGCTCACCGAGCGCATCGTCAACCTGACCGAGCACCTCAAGACGCACGCCAAGGACTTCCACAGCAGGCGGGGCCTGCTGATGATGGTGGGCCAGCGTCGGGCGCAGCTCGACTACCTGAAGCGCAAGGACCAGGGCCGCTACGAGAAGCTGATCGGCCGCCTCGGCCTGCGCCGCTGACTCGCGCCGGGCGCGATAGCCCGGCCTCTGATCCCCGCGCCCTAGGGCGCGGGGCCACCCCGATTCGCGGTGGGCCGACGCTCGCCGAGCCTCTGACGGG
>CAXTVL010000394.1:1576-3229 GCA_964247515.1 uncultured Acetobacteraceae bacterium
GGGGCGGGGGGCCCCCCGCTTTGCGGGGGGGCACGACGATCGTCGATCCTCTGACGGCGGCTCCGGCCACATGGCGCGCGGCGGCGCCCCGGCGCAGCCCCCTCCCATGTCGCCCGAGACGCCGTATGCCCGCGTCCACGGTGCGGATCGCCGACCTTCCGGCCCACGCGCGTCTCGCCTTCGCAAGGAAGACGTGATGTTCAACTATTTCCGCAAGGAACTCGACTGGGGCGGCCGCAAGCTGATCCTGGAGACCGGCAAGATGGCCCGCCAGGCCGACGGCGCCGTGCTGGCCCGCTACGGCGACACCATCGTGCTCTGCACCGCCGTCGGCGCCCGCAACGTGAAGCCGGGCCAGGACTTCTTCCCGCTCACCGTCAACTACCAGGAGAAGGCGTTCGCCGCCGGCAAGATACCGGGCGGCTTCTTCAAGCGCGAGGGCCGGCCGTCCGAGAAGGAGACGCTGGTGAGCCGGCTGATCGACCGGCCGATCCGCCCGCTGTTCCCGCACGGCTTCCGCAACGAGGTCCAGGTGGTCGCCACCGTGCTGAGCCACGACCTCGAGAACGACCCCGACGTGGTGGCGATGGTCGGCTGCTCGGCGGCGCTGACGCTGTCCGGCATCCCGTTCTTCGGCCCGGTCGCGGCGGCGCGGGTGGCCTGGATCGACGGCCAGTACGTGCTGAACCCGACCGACGCGCAGCGCGAGGACGTCACCCTCGACCTGGTCGTGGCTGGCACCGCCGAGGGCGTGCTGATGGTCGAGAGCGAGGCGCGCGAGCTGTCCGAGGAGGTCATGCTGGGTGCCGTGGCGTTCGGCCACGCGCAGTTCCAGCCGGTGATCCAGGCGATCATCGAACTGGCCGAGACCGCCGCCAAGGAGCCGTGGACGCTGCCCGAGGCCAGCGACGACGAGCGCGCCCTGGCCGCCCGCGTCGACGCGCTGGCGCGTGGCGCGCTGGCCGATGCCTACCGCGAGAAGCTGAAGCAGGGCCGGCAGGAACTGGTGGGCGCGGCCAAGAAATCGGCCAGCGTCGCCTTGGCCTCCGAAGGGTTCGATCCCGACAAGGCGCGCGGCCTGTTCAAGGAACTCGAAGCCGACATCGTGCGCAACGCGATCCTCGACACCGGCCTGCGCATCGACGGCCGCGACACCAAGACCGTGCGCCCGATCGTGGCCGAGGTGGGCGTGCTGCCGCGCGCCCATGGCAGCGCGCTGTTCACCCGCGGCGAGACCCAGGCGCTGTGCGTGGCGACGCTGGGCACGGCGCAGGACGAGCAGATCGTCGACGCGCTCGACGGCGAGTACCGCGAGCACTTCATGCTGCACTACAACTTCCCGCCGTACTCGGTGGGCGAGGCCGGCCGCATGGGCAGCCCGGGCCGGCGCGAGATCGGCCACGGCAAGCTCGCGTGGCGCGCCGTGCATCCGTTGCTGCCGGAGAAAGGCAAGTTTCCGTACACCTTGCGCGTGGTCAGCGAGATCACCGAGAGCAACGGCAGCAGCAGCATGGCGACGGTGTGCGGCACCAGCCTGGCACTGATGGATGCCGGCGTGCCGCTGCTGCGCCCGGTGGCGGGCATCGCCATGGGTCTCATCAAGGAGGAGCGCGGCTTCGCCGTGCTGTCCGACATCCTGGGCGACGAGGACCA
>CAXTVL010000395.1:0-3219 GCA_964247515.1 uncultured Acetobacteraceae bacterium
GATGCGCGCGGCCATCACAGCACCTCCGGCGCCAGCGAGATGATCTTCATGAACTTGCGCGCCCGCAACTCGCGCACCACCGGCCCGAAGATGCGGCTGCCGATCGGCTCCTGCTGCTTGTTGATCAGCACGGCGGCGTTGCGGTCGAACCGGATGGCGCTGCCGTCGGCGCGACGCACCGGGAAGCTGGTGCGCACGATCACCGCCTGGTGGACGTCGCCCTTCTTGACCTTGCCGCGCGGGATCGCGTCCTTGACCGAGACCACGATCACGTCGCCGACCGAGGCGGTCTTGCGCTTCGAGCCGCCGAGCACCTTGATGCACTGCACCCGGCGGGCGCCGGAATTGTCGGCCACTTCGAGGTTGCTCTCGACGGAAATCATCTATCGTCCCCTCACGCCTGCGCCGGTTCGGCGACCGGTTCGACCACCGCCGCGCGCGCCGTCACGGGCGCCAGCGGCGCGCCGTTGCGCTCGATCACCAGCCAGGCCTTGCGCTTGCTGATCGGCGGGCACTCCTCGATCCGCACCTGGTCGCCCACCTTGCAGGTGTTGGCCTCGTCGTGCGCCGCGTAGTTCTTGGAGCGGCGGATGAACTTCTTGTACAACGGATGCATGACGCGACGGTCGACCAAGACCGTCACGGTCTTGTCCATCTTGTCGCTGGTCACTCGCCCGGTCAGGACGCGCTTCGGCATCGTCCTCTCCTCCTACGACGTGGCGGCGGAGGATTTCTTCTCCGCCAGGATGGTCTTGATCCGCGCGATGTCGCGCCGCACCTGCCGTACCGTGCCGACACCCTCGGTCTGGCCGGTGGCGCGCTGGAAGCGAAGGTTGAACTGCTCCTTGCGCAGATCCAGCAGTTGCGCCGCAAGCTGCTCGGGCGACTTGGCCCGGATGTCGACCGGCTTCAGCTCCTTCGACATCTCAGGCGTCTCCGATGCGGGTGATGAACTTGGTCTTGATCGGCAACTTCGCGGCACCCAGCGTCAACGCCTCGCGCGCCAGCTCCGCCGTCACGCCGTCGATCTCGAACAGCATCCGGCCGGGACGCACCTTGGCCACCCAGAACTCGGGCGAGCCCTTGCCCGAGCCCATGCGCACTTCCTGCGGCTTCTGCGTCACCGGCACGTCCGGGAAGACGCGGATCCACACCCGCCCGGCGCGCTTCATGGCGCGCGTGATGGCGCGCCGCGCCGCCTCGATCTGCCGCGCGGTGATCCGCTCCGGCGCCAGCGCCTTCAGGCCGAACTGGCCGAAGTTCAGCGTGGTGCCGCCCTTGGCGAGGCCATGGATGCGGCCCTTGTGGACCTTGCGGAACTTGCTCCGCTTCGGAGACATCATGATGCGTGATCCCTAGCGCTGCGGCGCCTGCTCGGCGGCACGGCGGTCCTGTGCGCCGGGGTCGTTGGCCAGCACCTCGCCCTTGAAGACCCAGACCTTGACGCCGCAGGTGCCGTAGGTGGTCTTCGCCGTGGCCACCCCGTAATCGATGTCGGCGCGCAGCGTGTGCAGCGGCACCCGGCCCTCGCGATACCACTCGACGCGCGCGATCTCGGCGCCACCCAACCGGCCGCCGCAATTGACCCGGATGCCCTGGGCACCGAGCCGCATCGCCGACTGCACCGCGCGCTTCATGGCGCGGCGGAACGCCACCCGGCGCTCCAACTGCTGCGCGATGTTCTCGGCCACCAGCGTGGCATCGATCTCGGGCTTCCTGATCTCGACGATGTTGAGCGAGACCTCGGCGTTGGCCATCTTGGCCAAGTCCTTGCGCAGGTTCTCGATGTCCTGGCCCTTCTTGCCGATCACGACACCCGGACGGGCCGCGTAGATGGTGACGCGCGGCTTCTTGGCCGGCCGCTCGATCACCACCCGCGACACCCCGGCGCCGGACAGCCGCTGCCGCAGCTTGGCGCGCAGCTTGATGTCGCTGTGCAGCATCTTCGCGTAGTCGACACCCGCGTACCAGCGGCTGTCCCAGGTGCGGTTGATGCCGACCCGAAGGCCGATCGGATTGACTTTGTGGCCCATGGTCAGGCGGCTCCCCGCGATGTCTTGGTGCTCTCGGCCGCCTCTTGCGCGCGCTCGGCCACCACGATCTTCAGATGGCTGAACCATTTCTCGATCTGCGACGCGCGGCCCCGCCCGCGCGCCTGGAACCTGCGCATCACGATCGACTTGCCGACCTCGGCGCGCGAGACGACCAGCCGGTCGACGTCGAGCTGGTGGTTGTTCTCGGCGTTGGCGATGGCGCTCTCCAGCGTCTTGCGCACCTGTTGCGCGATGCGGCGCTTGCTGAAGGTGAGCGTCGCCACCGCGTCCGCGGCCCCCCGGTTGCGGATCAACCCAGCCACCAGGTTCAGCTTGCGCGGGCTGACCCGAACGTTGCTGAGGATCGCTTGCGCCTCGGTCTCGCCCAGGCGGCGAACGGCTTTCGGCTTGCTCATGTCAGCCCCGCTTCGCCTTCTTGTCGGCCGAATGCCCGGTGAACGTGCGGGTCGGCGAGAACTCGCCGAACTTGTGGCCGACCATGTTCTCGTTGACCTGCACCGGCAGGAACTTGTGTCCGTTGTAGACGCCGAACACGAGGCCCACGAATTGCGGCAGGATGGTCGAGCGGCGCGACCAGATCTTGATCACCTCGTTGCGGCCCGAACCGCGCGCGGCCTCGGCCTTTTGCAACAGGTAGCCGTCGACGAACGGGCCTTTCCAGACGGAGCGCGTCATGGCTTCAACCCTTGCTCTTGCTGCGGTTGCGGATGATGAGCCGATCCGTCCGCTTGTTGACGCGCGTCTTGTAGCCCTTGGTCGGCTTGCCCCACGGCGTCACCGGATGCCGCCCGCCGGAGGTGCGGCCCTCGCCGCCGCCATGCGGGTGGTCGACCGGGTTCATCACCACGCCGCGGTTGTGCGGCCGGCGGCCGAGCCAGCGGCTGCGCCCGGCCTTGCCGATCTGCTGGTTCGAGTTGTCGGGGTTCGACACGGCACCGATCGTCGCCATGCACTCGCCGCGCACCATGCGCAACTCGCCAGACATCAGCTTGATCTGCGCGTAGCCGCTGTCCTTGCCGACCAGCTGCGCATACTGCCCCGCGGCGCGCGCGATCTTGCCGCCGGCCCCCTGCTTCATCTCGATGTTGTGGATGATGGTGCCGACCGGGATCGCCGCCAGCGTCATCGCGTTGCCCGGCTTGATGTCGGCGCGCGCCGCCGCCAC
>CAXTVL010000396.1:0-3216 GCA_964247515.1 uncultured Acetobacteraceae bacterium
CCCGTTGCGCGGGGAACAGCGTGGCGGTGACGCCGCCCGGCCGCGCCCGGCCGACGTCGAACCGGGCCAGCGCCGCCGCTTCCAGCGTCAGCAGCGGCGGCCCCGGCGCGGCCAGCCAGTCGCCGTGCTCGTCGCGGGTCAGGTCGGGGTTGAGGCAAGGGTCGTGGCTCGCCACCGCCACGCCGTCGGCGGTCATCACCACGTCGAGTTCGATCGCGTCCAGATCGAGCGCCAGCGCGCCCCTGAACCCAGCCAGCGTGTTCTCGGGCCACAGGCCGCGCGCGCCGCGGTGGCCTTCGAGGCGGAACGGTGGGCCGCTTGCCATGCTCGTCTTGCCATGTCCATGGCGGCAAGCGTATCGAATCCGCCATGAACGAGCGAATCCTCGGTGTCCTGGGCGGCATGGGCCCGCTCGCCAGCGCCCACTTCATGACCCGCCTGACCGAGCTCACCGCCGCCCGCTGCGACCAGGACCACATCCCGGCCGTGCTGTGGTCCGATCCCCGCCTGCCCGACCGCGCGCCGGCGCTGCTGGGCCACGCGGGCGCCGTCGACCCGTGGCCGGGGTTGTTGCGCGGCGTGCGCGCACTGCGCCAGGCCGGATGCGGCGCCATCGCCATCCCGTGCAACACCGCGCATGGCTGGGCCGAGGCGTTGCAGTCCGGGTGCGGCCTGCCGGTGCTGCACATCGTCGACGCCGCCGCCGCCGAACTGCGCCAGGCACTGCGCCCGGGCGCAGTGGTCGGCGTGATGGGCACCGTCGCCACACTGGAGCTGCGGCTGTTCCAGGACCGGCTGCAGCCGCGGGGCTGGCGCTGCCTGGTGCCCGATGCCGACGAGATGGCGCGGCTGGTGATGCCGGCGATCGACGCGGTGAAGGCCGGCGACGTCGCGGCGTCGTTCGCGCCGGTGCTGCGGGTGGTGCGCTCGCTGCAGGCGCGCGGCGCCGAGGCGGTGGTGCTCGGCTGCACCGAGCTGCCGATCAGCCTGGCGGCCGGCCCCGTCGGCGCCGAGGCAATGCCCGTGATCGTTGACACCATCGACGCCCTGGCCCGGCTGTCGATCGCCTGGGCGCGCGGGCAGGATGTCGCGGCGGCGGTCGCCGCCTGATACGCTTCAGACCTGAGCCAGCCCGCCGTCGATGCAGAGTTCGGCGCCGGCGATGAAGCTGCTCTCGTCCGACGCGAGGAACAGGGCCGCCGCCGCGACCTCCTCCGGACGGCCCAGACGGCCGAGCGGGATCATGTCGGTGATCGTCGCCCTGATCGCCTCCGAGGCGCCGGCCATCATCGGCGTGTCGATCGGCCCAGGGCTCAGCGTGTTGACGCGGATGCCGCGTCCCGCGAGTTCCTTGGTCCAGGTCCGCGCGTACGACCGCGCCGCCGCCTTGGTGGCGTTGTAGGTGCTGTAGCCCGGCGTGCCGATGAAGCCGGCGATCGAGCCGATCAGCACGACAGTGCCGCCCTGGGCCATCAGCGGCAGCGCCTTCTGCACGGTGAACAGCACCGCCCGCGCGTTGAGGTCGAACGTACGGTCGAAATGCGCCTCGGTGATTTCGTCGAGCGTGACCGCCTCGGCAAAGCCGGAGTTCGCGATCAGGATGTCCAGCCGGCCACGGCTGGCCTGCACGGCACGGTACAGCCGGTCGAGGTCGGCGGCGCTGGTGGCGTCGCCCTGCACGGCCTCCACTCCCTTGCCGATCAGTGCCGCCGCGCGGTCGAGTTCGTCTTGGCGGCGCCCGGTGATGAAGACGTGGGCTCCCTCCTGTGCCAACCGCCGCGCGCTTGCGAGTCCGATGCCGCTGCTGCCGCCGGTGACGACCGCGACCTTTCCGTCCAGTTTCGACATGACCCTGCTCCCGATGTTCGGGCTTGCAGATATACGGTCGGTATCTAGGTTCAATAACGCACCTGAAGCCGCGCAGATATCGCCGAGGAAACCGCCAATGTCCGAAGTCGACCTGCAAGCCCTCGCCGTGATCGAGGCGACCCGCCCCGTGCTCGATCAGATCGCGGACAAGTGGTCGGTGTTGGTCCTGGGGGTGCTCTGCACAGAGCCCGCGCGGTTCAACGCGATCAAGCGGCGGCTGGGCGGCATCACGCACAAGGCGCTGACGCAGGCGCTCCGGCGGCTCGAGCGCAACGGCCTAGTGACGCGCCGGGTGATCGCCTCGTCGCCGGTCGCGGTCGAGTACTCGATGACGCGGCTCGGCACGACCTTGCAGCAGCCGTTCATGGCGCTCTACGCCTGGGCCATCGACCATGGGCCCGACGTCGAGCGGGCACAGCGCGAGTTCGACCACCGGACCGGCGTGGCCACACCGTCGGGCGTCAGGTCGGCGGCGCCGGCTTCTTCATCATCGCCCCGGTCATGGGGATGAAGAACACGCCGACGTCGCGGCGCGAGTGCACCTTGCCGGCGGCGTCCTTGGTGTAGACGTAGAGCACCTGGCCGCGCTTGAACGGCTGGCCGATCGGGATCAGCATCCGCCCGCCCGGCTTGAGCTGCTTGAACAGCTCGGGCGGCGCGTATTGCGCGGCGCAGGTGACGATGATGACGTCGAACCCGCCTTCCACCTCCGGCCAGCCGTAATAGCCGTCGCCGACCCGGCCGTGGACGTTGTCGTAGCCGAGCGGCGCCCAGATCTTGTCCACCGCGCGGCCGATCGGCTCGATGATCTCGATCGAGTAGGCGCGCTTGACGATGCGCGACAAGAGCGCGCTCTGGAAGCCGCTGCCGGTGCCGATCTCGAGCGTCACGTCGGACGCCTTGGGCTTGCACACCTGGGTCATGTAGGCTTGGCCCAGATAGTCCGACAGCACCGAGCCGTAGCCCAGCGGCCAGGGCTTCGGCGTGGTCTCGTAGGCCTCGCCCGGCGTCGCGCGGCGCTCCTCGTAGAGGTAGTGGAAGTATTCGCGCGGCACCGCCTCGAAGCCCGCCATCACCAGCGGGTCGGCGTGGCCGAGATGGCTGGCGAGGTAGCCCTCGATCAGCTTCATCGCCGCCGGCTTGCGCGCCTGGATGGCGTCGAACTGGCCCTGGGTGAGGCTGACACGACGGCCGGAGGCGGCCATGGCGGCCTCGTAGGCCTCGCGCGTCCACCGGCCGGGCGCGGCTACGGCGGGTGCCGCCAAGGCCATGCCGGCGGCGCCCGCCAGCAGGCTGCGGCGGGTCAGGCCACCGGGGTACCCTTCGCCAAGTTCTTCTGCCAAGCGA
>CAXTVL010000397.1:0-3202 GCA_964247515.1 uncultured Acetobacteraceae bacterium
CGGCACCCGCCGCCGAACCACCCAGACCATCGCCGCCGCCACGGCGCCCAGCATCACCACCCAGCGCCAGCCGGCGACGCCGAACGGGTCGAGCGGCACCAGCAGCCAGCACAGGAACGCCACCACCGGGACGGCGGCGAACTGCACGCTCTGGTTGGCCGCGAAAGCGCGCCCGCGGCTGCCCGCCGGCATCAACTCGGCGATGTATGTGTCGATCGTCACCAGCTCGACGCCGATGCCGACCCCTGCCACCATCCGCCAGGCGTCGACGCCCACCGCGCTCTGCCGCGTCGCCATCGCCAGGGTCGCCGCCGTGTACCAGAGCAGCGAGCCGGTGAACACCGAGCGGCGCCCGGCGCGGTCGGCCACCTGCGCGAACAGGATGGTGCCGAGGAACAGGCCCGCGAACGTCGCCGCCCCGAACGTCGCCTGGTCGGACAGCCCGAACAGGCCGTGCGCGTCGGCGTGGAAGATGCCGCTGCGCACCAGGCCCGGAGCCAGGTAGGCGGTCATGAACAGGTCGTAGAACTCGAACGCGCCGCCCAGCGACAGCAAGAGCACCATCGTCCAGAGATGGCGCGAGGCCGGCAGACGATCGAGCCGCGCGGTGAGCGCCGCCCCGGATGCGTCGAGGGTGTGCTGTCCCGCCTGCGCCATGCCCCGTCATAGCCGGACGGGGGCAGGCGGGGCAAACGCGCGCCGTCGGCTACGGAGCGTGCCGGGCCTGCACCGTCGCGGCCGCGGCGATCAGCGCGTCGAGGGCCGCGGATTGCGAGCTGGCCGAGGCACCGGCGTACGGCCCGGCCCAGAGCGATCCGAACTGGATGTTCTCGCCGCGCGCGTTGTTCCAGATGCTGTCGGCGTTCACGGTGAAGAAGCGGCCGTAGCGCGACGTCTGGTACTGCTGGTCGAACGCCAGCAGGTTGCGCGCGAAGATGCCCTTGAACTGCACCCCGCCGCCGTTCGGGCCGCCATGCGCCT
This sequence comes from uncultured Acetobacteraceae bacterium, assembly GCA_964247515.1. Lineage (GTDB taxonomy): Bacteria > Pseudomonadota > Alphaproteobacteria > Acetobacterales > Acetobacteraceae > CAVRQM01. Next base: position 982 of record CAXTVL010000397.1, read on the forward strand.
CGCCCTGGTCGTGCAGCACGCCGTTGGCATCGGTGAGGTGCAGCAGTGCCGCGTCGGCGATGCCCTGCGCCGCCGGCAACAGGCTCGGGTCGGCATGGTCCGCGACGTGCAGCGCCGTGAGCCCGCCCAGCACGACGCCCTGGTTGTACGACCACACCGCCTGGCCGTTGTTCACGCAATGCGCGGGGTTGGCGGAGTTCAGCCCGTCGTTGACGAGGTGGTCCTGGTCGATCATGCCGGAATGCGCGAACCACTGCCACTCGGCGCGCGCCCAGGACAGGTACTGCGCCTTGGCCGTGGGATCGGCGATGCGGTCGGCGAGCTGCGCCGCGATCGACAGGAACAGCTCGTTGGCGATCGCGTTCTTGTAGGCGCGGTCCTTGCTCCACCAGATGCCGCCGCCGCACGTGCCGGTGTCCCAGCCGCCCGCCATGTCGACGAAGATCGACTGCGCCATCGCCAGGTATCTCGGGTCGGTGGTCACGTCGTAGGCGTCGATCCAGGCCAGCGCCCACCAGCCCTCGTCGTCGTAGAAATGGTTGATGAACCCGGGGTGGAGCTTCTGCGCCTGGGCGAAGGTGTTCTGGAAGACGGGGGCGTAGGCCTTGCTGCCGGTGAGCTTGGCGAAGTCCGCCAGCACGGTGATGACGTTGGCGGAGTTCCACCAGCCGGTCGCCTGGTAGAACCCGGTGTTCGGCAGGTACCAAGCCTGCAGGGTGGCGATGCCGCCGGCCGCCTCCGGCACATACGGGTTGGCCGTTCCGGCGACCTCGACGCTGCCCGTGGCGGCACTCGCGGACAGGTCCTGCCCGGCCGCGACGTTGGCCGCCAGGCCGCCGGCGGCGCCCGCTGCGAGGAAGGTGCCCAAGAGCGTCGATATCTTGCTGTTCATCGTGGGGTGTCCGTGTGGAGAATTCGGCTGAACACGCTATGGCCTCAGGCGGCGACGTTCGGCCGCAGGCCGCGCAGGATCTTGCCTTCGGTCGAGAGATAGAAGCTGGTCGTGTCGAACCGCGGCGTGCGCGCGAAGATCAAGTAGAGATACTTGAAGTTCTCGGCGAAACCGTAGGCCGGGAACAGGTCGCCCTGCTTCATCGGCTTGGTGGTCACGTCGTCGATGACGGTGTAGCCCTCGGCCGTGCGGGCGTTGGCCTTCAGGCCGACATAGTACTGGTAGGCGGTCTGGGCATAGAGGTCCTTCCCCGTCTGCCAGTACAGGTCGAACGAGGAGTTGGCGTATTCGGGGTAGAACGCATTGCCTACGCCGGTGGCGGTCAGCGTCCGGTAGTCGATGCTGCCCGGCAGCACCGGGTAGCGCTGCAGCACCTGTGTCCAGGAATTGTAGTATGCCACGCCGAGGTTGGGGTCGCCGCCGGCCGCCACCAGCTCCGCGTAGAACGACGCGAGCTCCGATTGGCCATGGCCGACCAGCGCGCCGCTCCGGAAATCGACCGTCTTGTACCAGATGAAGCCGTTGTAACTCTCGACCAGGTACTTGGTCATCGCGGCGTTCAGCGTGCGGTACCACGACAGGCAATCGCGGTCGCCGAACATGGCGTAGGCGCCGTACACGTATTCATAGAACGAGTCGCTCGGGGGGTTGGGCCCGCCATCGCCGCTGTCGACCCACTGACCGGTCTCGACGTTGATCTTGCTGCCCAGGAGGTCGAGCGGGGAGCGTCGGCTGAACGCCGCGCGCAGCGCTGTCTTGGCCGCGTTGTAGTAGCTGGGGTCGCCGGTCAACTGCGACAGCACGCCGAACTCGAGGATGTTGCTGCCGACGCAGGCCAGCACGGCTTCCGGATTCGAAACCGCGCCGGTCGCGAGGTTGACCGCGGCATAGGGCATCCCGGTCGGCGACTTGGTGAAGATCGGCATGATCCGGTCGGCCAAGTCCTTCGCGAGCGCCAGCAGCCGCGCGTCGCGGACCGCGAGATAGCCGGCGAGCAGGCCGCCCACGACGCGGATGATGCCGTCGAACACGTTGAAATCGTCGTCGATGGCGAAGTTCAGGTGGGCGTAGATCCAGTCGAGGCCGAGCGCCAGGTCGCTGTCGAGGCCCATGACGTAGAGCGTGTCGAGCGCCTCGACGATCGACAGGCCGACAGAGTGGCGGCCACCGAAGAAGTAGTTGTTCGGCTTGCCCGACAGCGGCATCACCTGGTCGTAGCCGAAGGCGTACTTCTTGTAGCAGTTCCAGGCGTGCAGGAACTCGTTGCGC
>CAXTVL010000398.1:0-3197 GCA_964247515.1 uncultured Acetobacteraceae bacterium
CTCGAGACGGTGCGAGATGTAGACGATGCCGACGCCGCGCCCGCGCAGCTCGCGCACCACGCCGAACAGGTGCTCGGCCTCGGCGGCCGACAGCGCCGCGGTCGGCTCGTCCATGACCAGGATGCGCGCCCGCGCCGCCAGCGCCTTGGCGATCGCCACCAACTGCCGCTCGCCCATGCGCAGGCTCGCGACCGCCCGCCCGGCATCGAGCGCCACGCCGGCGCGACGCAGCAGCTCCTGCGCCGCGAGCCGCATCCGCCGGTGGCCGAGCACCCCGGCGCGAGTCGTCTCTTGGCCAAGGAACAGGTTGGCCGCGATGTCGAGGCCCGGCACCAGGTCGAGTTCCTGCGGGATCATGGCGATGCCGGCGGCGTGCGCCTCGCGCGGGCTGGCGAACCGGCGCGCCGTGCCGTCGAGCAGCAATTCGCCGGCGTCGGGAGCGACGGCGCCGCTCAGCACGCCCATCAGCGTACTCTTGCCGGCCCCGTTCTCGCCCAGCAGCACGTGCACCTCGCCCGCCGCGAGATCGAAATCGACGCCGCGCAGGGCATGGACGCCGCCGAACCGTTTCTGGATGCCGCGCATCCGCAGCAGGCCGGGCCTCGCCGTCAAACGCCTGCGCCTCCTGCGCCCCGTGGTTGTCCCACTTGCGAGCATGGTAGCTTGAACCATCGCCGAGGCAAACGGCCGGCGTTGACGGCCCGAATCACCCTGCCCTAGTGTCCGCGCGCAATCGCGAGCAAACGCGAAGCGTTGGGGGAAAGTCGGATGCGGCGTCTCGGATACGGTCTCGCCTGCGCTGTCGCGGCCTCGACCATGGCTTTCGCGGTCCATGCCGCCGACTACACCGTGGGCCTCAGCGTCGCCACACTGGCCAATCCGTTCTTCCAGGGCATGTCGAAAGGTGTCGTCTCCGGCATCGCGGCGCATCCCGGCCTGCGGCTCATCAACACCAGCGCCAACGGCGACGCCAACACCCAGACCAACCAGGTGCTCGACCTCATCAACCAGCATGTCGCCGCCCTGATCCTCAACCCGATCAACGCTGATTCCATCGTCCCCATCGTCAAGCAGGCCAACAAGGCGGGCATCCCGGTGTTCACGCTGGATCGCGGCGCCGCCTGCGGCTCCTGCCAGGTGAACTTCCTCGAGACCGACAACGAGGCGCTGGGCAAGCAGGGGGCCGACTACATCGCGGCCCAGCTCAAGCAGAAATACGGCTCCATCAAGGGCGGCGTGGTCGACCTCGAGGGCCTCCTTGGCACCACTGCCGGCGACGAGCGCGAAAAGGGCTTCGCCACCGAGTTCGCGGCGTTGCAGAAGGCCAACCCGGAGCTGAAGCTGGTGGCGCGGCAGGCGGCCGATTTCGACGCCGACAAGGGCTTCAACATCACCACCCAGTTGCTCGCGGCGCACAACGACATCGACGCCATCTTCAACGGCAACGACGACAACGCGGTGGGCGCGCTCCGCGCCATCCGCCAGGCCAACCGATTCGAGCCGATCGGCGGAGCCAAGCACATCGTCGTCATCGGCATCGACGGCACCGAACAGGCGCTCAGCGCGATCCGCAAGGGGCAGATGGACGCCACCCTGTCGCAGAACCCGCTGACCATGGCCAAGCAGTCGGTCGCCTACGTCGACAGCTACCTGCACGGCGACAAGGGCATCCCGGCGCACCAGTTCTGGCCGCACATCCTGGTGACGAAAGCCAACATCGACAGCGCCGAGGTCAAGGCGTACGGCCTGTGGGGCGACGAGGTCAGCCAGTAGCGTGACCCGCCTGCTGGAGATGCGCCACATCTCCAAGGGCTTCCCCGGTGTCCGCGCGCTGTCCGACGTCAGCATCTCGCTCGACGGCGGCGAGGTGCTGGGCCTGGTGGGCGAGAACGGCGCCGGCAAGTCGACGCTGGTGAAGATCATGGCCGGCGTGTTCCCGCCGGATGCCGGCGACCTGATCCTCGCCGGCGAGCGCTTCGCGCCGCGCCGCCCGCGCGACGCGCTCGACGCCGGCGTCGTCGTCATCCACCAGGAACTGAGCCTGATCCCGGACCGCTCGGTCGCCGAGAACATCTTCCTGGGCCACCTGCCGCGCACACCGTTCGGTACGGTGCGCCGCGCCGCGCTGCACCGCGAGGCGCAGCGGCTGCTGGCGCAGGTCGGCCTGTCCGTGGCCCCGCGCACGCTGGTGCGCCGGCTCGGCATCGCGCAGCAGCAACTGGTCGAGATCGCCCGCGCGCTGTCGCGCCGCGCCCGGGTGATCGTGATGGACGAGCCGACCGCGACGCTGACCACCGCCGAGCAGCGCATCCTGTTCGCGACCGTGGCCCGCTTGCGCGCGGCCGGCGTGGGCTTGGTGTTCATCAGCCACCATCTCGAGGAGGTGTTCGAGGTCTGCGACCGCGTGACCGTGCTGCGCGACGGGACGGCGGTCGAGACCCGCGCCGCCGCCGAGTGGACCGAGCCGGCGCTGATCCAGGCGATGGTCGACCGGCCGATCGAGGCATTGTTCCCGGCCCGCCACGCGGCGCTGGGCGAGGCGCTGCTGGAAGTGAGCGGCCTCGCCTCGGCCGGACGCTTCGCCGACGTGTCGTTCACGGTGCGTGCCGGCGAGGTGGTGGGCCTCGGTGGGCTGATCGGGGCAGGGCGCACCGAGGTGCTCAAGACCATCTACGGCGCCTTGCCGGCCAGCGCCGGGACCATCCGGGTGCAGTCGGGCGCGCGCGCCATCCGCTCGCCCCGCCAAGCCATCGCCGCCGGCGTGGCGCTGGTGCCGGAGGACCGCAAGGGCGAGGGCCTGGTGCTGCCGTTCTCGGTGCGCAGCAACGTCGCCTTGTCGACGCTGCCAGGGATCGCCTGGCTGCGCACCTTCCTGGTGGCAGGGAGGATCGATCGTCTCGCCGAGCGCGCGGTGCGCGAGTTGCAGATCCGCACGCCGGGCATCCGCCAGCGCGTGCAGTCGCTGTCCGGCGGCAACCAGCAGAAGATCGTGCTGGGGCGGGCGCTGACCACCGACCCGCGCGTGTTCCTGCTCGACGAGCCGACGCGCGGCATCGACGTCGGCGCCAAGGTCGAGGTCTACCGGCTGGTCAACGCGCTGGCCGAGCGTGGCGCCGCAGTGCTGATGGTCTCGTCCGACATGATCGAGCTGCTGGGCCTGTGCGACCGCATCCTGGTGATGCGCGCGGGCCGCCTGG
>CAXTVL010000399.1:0-3187 GCA_964247515.1 uncultured Acetobacteraceae bacterium
ATGGTACGGGTCTACGACGTGCGCTGCCGCTCGGTGCGCCAGCCGTTGGGCGCGCTGTCGGGCGGCAACGCGCAGAAGCTGATCGCGGCGCGCGAGTTCGGCGCCGGCCCGCGCTTCCTGGTGGCCGACCAGCCGACGCGCGGCATCGACATCCAGGCCGCCGCCTTCCTGCGTACCCGGCTGCTGGCGCTGGCCCAGGCGGGTGCTGCGGTGCTGCTGGTCACGGCCGACCTCGACGAGTTGCTGGCGCTGGCCGACCGCGTGGTCGTGCTGTTCGCGGGCCGCGTGGTGGCGTCGTTCGACAACGACGCCGATCTGACCCCGGAGCGGCTGGGGACGGCGATGCTGGGGCTGGAGCGCGCCGCCTGATGCGAGCCGGTCTGGTCCAAGCGGCGGCCACGGTGGCGCTGCTGCTCGCGGTGGTGGCGGTCGTGCTGGTGCCGGTGACGCTGGCGCTGCCGCATCCCTGGGCCGCGATCGGCACCTTCCTCGCCGGGCCGGTGTCGGACCGCCGGCACCTCGGCAACGTCATCGAGACCGCGACGCCGCTGCTGTTCACCGGCCTCGCGGTCAGCCTGATGTTCCGCGCCGGCATGTTCAACCTGGGCGCCGAAGGCTCGTTCTTCCTGGGCGGGATCGGCGCCACCGTGGCGATTCTGCTGTGGCCGCTGCCGGCCTGGGCGCCGTCCTGGGCGGCCGAAGCCTACCCGGTGCTGGTGGGGGCGCTGGCCGGCAGCGTGGTGTGCCTGGTGCCGGGCGTGCTGCGGGCGCGGTTCGGGGCCAGCGAGCTGGTGTCCTCATTGATGCTGAACTACGCGGCGCTGTATCTCGGGCTCTACGTGCTGAACTACTTCCTGCGCGACCCCAATGCCGGGGCGATGATGTCGTACCGGCTGCCGCGCGCCGCCCGGCTGCCGAACCTGCTGGCCGGCACCCACATCCACGCCGGCGCGCTGATCGGCCTCGCGTCCTGCGTGCTGGGTGGCGTGCTGCTGTTCGCGACCCGGTGGGGCTACATGGCGCGCGTGGTCGGCGCCAACCCCGGCTTCGCCCGCCATCTCGGCCTGCCGATCACCCTGGTCGCCGGCAGCGTGCAGTTCCTGGGCGGCCTGATCGCGGCCGGCGGCGGCGCGGTCGAGCTGCAGGGCATGTATCAGCGCTTCCAGTGGCAGGGCCTGACCGGCACCGGCTGGAACGGCCTGGTGGTGGCGATCCTGGCCGCCAACAACCCGTTCCTGGTGCCGCCCGCGGCGCTGGCGCTGTCGTACCTGCAGGTCGGCGGCGACCTGCTGGCGCGCGACTACGACGTGCCGAGCGAGGTGGTCGGCATCGTGCAGGCGCTGGTGATCCTGTTCGCGACCGCCACCGCACTCACCCAGAACCCGCGCCTACGCGCGCTGTTTCGGCCACGGACCGCCGAGGCGCCGGCGTGAGCGGCCTGCTGGCCCATCTCGGCGGGCTGTCGTTCCTCGCCACCACGCTGCGGGTCAGCACGCCGATCCTGCTGGCCGCGCTCGGCGCGCTGATCTCCGACCGCGCCGGGGTCATCAACATCGCCGTCGAGGGCACCATGCTGGCGGGCGCGTTCGCCGGCGTGGTCGCCAGCGCCGCCTCGGGCAGCGCCTGGCTCGGCCTGCTGGCGGCGATCTTCGCGGGCATGGCGATGGGCGGCGTGCTGGCGTTCGCGGTGCACGTGCTGCGCGCCGACCTGATCCTGAGCGGGGTCGCGATCAACCTCGCCGCGGCCAGCGCCACCGTGCTGCTGCTCTACGCGCTGACCGGCGACAAGGGCATGTCGGGCAGCCTGCCGAGCAAGGTGTTGCCGCAAGTCACCTTGGGCTGGCTGCGGCCGGTCCCGGTGCTGGGGCCGCTCCTGGCCGACCAGCACGTGCTGACCTGGGCGGCGCTGCTGGCGGTGCCGCTGGTGGGGGTCATGCTGACGCGCACGCCGTTCGGCCTGCGGCTGCGCGCGGTGGGCGAGAACCCGGAGGCCGCCGGCATCGCCGGGCTGTCGGTGGGCCGGACGCAGCTCGCGGCCCTGCTGCTGTCGGGCGGCCTGGCGGCGGCCGGGGGCGCGTTCCTGTCGATGGGCTACGTGACTTGGTTCGCAGGCAACATGTCGGCCGGGCGCGGCTACATCGCCATCGCGGCCGAGGTGATGGGGCGCGGAGCGGCGGTCGGGACGTTTTTCGCCTCGCTGGTGCTGGGCGCCGCCGACGCGCTGGCGATCAGCCTGCAGGGGTTGGGCCTGCCGAGCGAGCTGATGCAGACGGTGCCGTACGTGGTACCGGTGGTGGCCCTGGTGCTGAACGCCGTCCGACCGCGCCGCCGCGCGTGACCGCCAGGTGGCGGCGCTGGGTCACGGCGCTGTTCGTGGCGCTGGGCGGGCTGCCGCTGCTGGCGGCGCCGCTCACGCCGTTGCAGGACTGGCCGAACCACCTGGCGCGGGTCCACATCGTCGATGCGATGCTGCGCGGCGACCCGTTCTGGTCGCAGTACTACCGGCTGGGCTCGTTCCTGGTGCCGAACATGGCGCTCGACCTCGGGCTGCTGGGCCTGCTGCGGTCGGGCTTGCCGCCAGCCGTCGCGGCGCAGGCGTTCCTGGTCGCCACGTATCTCGCCTTCGTGGGCGGGGTCGGCGCGCTGGCGGCGGCGCTGCGGGCGTACGATCCGGGCAAGATCGCCTTCGCCGCGCTGCTGTTCACCGGCGGCGCGCTGTTCTGGGGCCTGGTCGACTACCTGCTGGGCATCGGCCTGGCGCTGGCGATTTTGGCGGCGTGGGTCGCCGCTCCGGATCGCCTCCGGAGGCGCCTGCCGATCGCCATTGCCGGCGCGGCGCTGTTGTTTCCCTGCCACCTGGTCGCGACGGCGGTGTTCGTGTTGCTGCTCGGCTGCTTCGGTGTGGCCGGCATGGTGTCCGCCGGGGCGTCAGGCGCGATGCTGGTAGGGCTGTGGGCACTCTCGCCGGCAGGCGACGAGAGCCTGCTCGGCATCGGCTATGCCGGCGGCCCCGGGGTGATCGGCGCGCTCGCGCACAAGGCGGCGATGTTCGGCCGCGCTTTGCTCGGCGGCGGCATGGTGGCGGACGCGACGCTGGTGGCGACGCTGCTCGGCGTGGCGGCGCTGCTGCCCTGGGCGGCGCGGGCGCGGCTGGTGTCGGCGACGAAGTAGCGTTGGTCGCCGGGGC
>CAXTVL010000400.1:0-3186 GCA_964247515.1 uncultured Acetobacteraceae bacterium
GAGGGTGGGCCAGCATTCGCCAGCACAGCTGGGCCAGAATTCATAGACACAGCCATGCGACTTGCACGCCGCTTGGCGCGGCCGGCTGTCGCCGACGATGCGCCAGACGCACCCGGCCGGCGAGCGGATGTTCGTCGACTATGCCGGGCAGACCGCCGAGGTGATCGACGGGGCGACCGGCGAGGTCAGGGCGGCGCAGGTGTTCGTGGCGGTGCTGGGCGCCTCCAACTTCACCTACGCCGAGGCGCGTTGGACGCAGTCGCTGCCGGACTGGATCGGCTGCCACGTCGGCGCGTTCGCCAGCTTCGGCGGGGTGGCGCGACAGATCGTCTGCGACAACCTCAAGGCCGGCGTCACCGCGTCCAGCCGCTACGAGCCGGGGATCAGCCGGACCTACCAGGATATGGCGACCCATTACGGCACGGCGATCCTGCCGGCCCGGGTGCGCAAGCCGCGCGACAAGGCCAAAGTCGAAGTCGCCGTCCAGGTGGTGCAGCGCTGGATCCTGGCTCGGCTGCGCAACCGCCGGTTCTTCTCTCTGGCGGAGCTGAACGGCGTGATCCGTGAACTGACCATCGACCTGAACAACCGGCCGATGCGCCATCTGGGCACCACCCGTCGCGCGCTGTTCGAGGCGATCGAGCAATCGGCGCTGCTGCCGCTGCCTGCGGAGCCGTATGCCTACGCCGAGTGGCGGCGCTGCCGAGCCGGGCTGGACTACCACGTCGAGGTGTACGGCCACTTCTACTCGGTGCCGTATCGCCTGATGCGCGAAGTCATCGAGGCCCGCATCACCGACCAAACCATCGAGCTGTTCCATCAGGGCGCCCGCATCGCCAGCCACGTCCGCAATCCGCGGCAGCACCGGCACACCACGGTCGCCGAGCATATGCCGAGCGCGCATCGCCGCCACGCCGAGTGGACGCCGACCCGGCTGCTGCGCGAGGCCGAGGCGATCGGCCCGTCCACCATCGCCCTGGTCGAGCGCATCCTGGCCGCCAAGCCGCATCCCGAGCAGGGCTTCCGGGCGTGCCTGGGCATCCTGCGCCTGGCGCGCAGCTACGGCCCCGAGCGGCTGGAAGCCGCCTGCCAGCGCGGCATGGATATCGGCGCCCGGACCTACGGCTCGGTGCAATCCATTCTGCGCAACGGCCTAGACCGGGCCTACCGCCCCGAACCCGTGTCGGATGAGCTGCCCGTCCAGTACCAGAACATCCGCGGCAGCGGCTACTACCATTGAGGAGAACACCATGCTGATCCATCCCACCACGGACCGGCTGCGCGAGCTCGGTCTCGCCGGCATGGCGCGGGCGCTCGAGGAGCAACGGCGCCACGTCGACGCCGCCGAGCTTGGCTTCGAGGACCGATTGGCCATGCTGGTCGAGCGCGAGGCGCTGGAACGAGACAGCAAGCGCCTGGCGGCCCGGCTGCGGTTCGCCGGCCTGCGCCAACAGGCAACGCCAGAGGACGTCGACCATCGCGCCGCCCGCGGGCTCGATCGCGTCCTGTTCGGCAAGCTGACCAGCGGCGAGTGGATCGAGCGCCACCAGGATCTGCTCGTCACCGTGCCGACCGGGACCGGCAAGACCTGGCTGTCCTGCGCCCTCGGTCACCGGGCCTGTCGCGACAACCGCTCCGTGCTGTACCAGCGCGTGCCCCGGCTGCTGGAGGCGCTCGGCATCGCGCGGGGCGACGGACGCTACGGCCGCATGCTGAAGAACCTGGCACGGGTGCAGCTGCTGATCCTGGACGATTGGGCGATCATGCCGCTGACCGCCGAGCAGCGCCGCGATCTAATGGAGATCGTCGACGACCGGCACGACCGGGCGTCCACCATCATCACCAGCCAAGTGCCCGTGGAACTTTGGCACGAGCACATTGGCAACCCCACGATCGCCGATGCCGTGTTGGACAGGCTCGTGCACGGCGCACACCGGCTCGAACTGAAAGGAGAAAGCATGCGAAAGCTGCGCGCCGCCAAGGCAAGGCTTGACGAAGCCGCCGCATAGTAGCCCAACTTCACCCGCTCGCGACACGCACCGCTACCCGGCTGGGATCATCGGAATGCCCGGCTGGCTTCGATCGGAACAGGCGGCTGGCTTCCGTCGGAATCGATGGCTGCAATCGTCGGAATGCGCAACATAAGCAATGGCGTAGGCACGCGACGCGGCTCGCGGGTTGCTGGCCCGCCGCGCCCACATCCGCAGCGAGGCTGGTGTTCTATCCCGCCTGATCGTCAATGCCATCCCTGCGCCTCCGCCTTCGACCGACAGGCGGAAAGCGAATCACGATCACGCCGCGTCGCAAAAGGAAAAAGCGAGTCAGGCCGGAAGCTCGGCGGTATTACGCCACGTCGGCCGCGACATGCGCCAGTCCAGGCCCTCCAGCAGCATGGCGAGCTGGGCCGGGGTCAGCGCCAACCGTGCCGTCGCGCGCCAGGGTCGGCCAGAGGAACCGTCCGTGCTCCAGGCGCTTGGAGAACAGGCACATTCCCTGCCCATCCCATCACAGCGCCTTGACCAGGTCGCCGCGCTTGCCGCGGAACAGGAACAGGTGGCCAGAGAAGGGATCCTCGCGCAGCACCTGCTGCACCTGCGCCGAGAGGCCGTCGAACCCGCGCCGCATGTCCGTGCTGCCCACGGCCAGGTGGATGCGCAGCCCCGCAGGCGGCGCAAACATTACGCGTCCGGCGCCGCCGCAAGCCGCCCCAGCCTGTCGGGCGCGATCGTCTCAACAACCCGCAGCACCCGCCCATTGCGCAACGCAAGCTCGACGATTGGCACTGCGGCCCGGGACCGAGCGGTCGGTCGGCGCGCGGCCGGACGCGACACCGCTGCCGTCGTCGAGGTTTCCTCGATCAGCCGCACCGGCGCGAACCTCGCCCCCGGGCTCTCCGGCGAGGCATGGCTGATCCCCGGCATCGTTCCCTCGCGCATCTGCCGTCGCCAGTCGAACAGCAAGCTCCGGCTCACCCCATGCCGGTCAGCCACAGCCGCCAGCGACGGACCGGGCCCCTCGATCTCCGTCACCAGCGCCAGCTTCTGTGCCGACGACCACTTGCGGCGACGGCGCACGACGCTGATCACCTCGAAAGCAGCAGCACCGTCCGGCAACGCCCTTACCTCTACGCTTAAGCACGAGAGCGGACTTCAGCCAGCAGTCCGCGTCCAGGCAGCCAACACAAGA
>CAXTVL010000401.1:0-3186 GCA_964247515.1 uncultured Acetobacteraceae bacterium
GGACCGGCTTCGTGCTGATCCTGGCATTCTCCGTGCTGCTGCCGATCTTCCCGGTCGCTGGTTACGGCGACACCTGGGGACAGCGATTGGTCAGCCTGTTCCTGCCGGCGCTGACCATCGCCCTCAACATCGCGCCGCTGGTCATGCGTTCGCTGCGCAGCAGCCTCGGCGAGGTGCTGGCGGCCGGCTACATCGACACCGCGCGGGCCAAGGGCCTGCCGCGCCGGACGGTGCTGCTCGGGCACGGATTGCGGGTCGCCATCCTGCCGGCGCTGAACGTGCTCGGGCTGAACATCGGCTTCCTGGTCGGCAACACGGTGATCGTGGAGAATGTGTTCGCCGTGCCGGGCCTCGGGCAGCTGATGATCACCTCGATCGGCTCGCGCGACTACCCGACGATCCAGGCGGTGACGTTGCTGTTCGGCGTCATCGTCGTGCTGATCTACCTGTTCACCGACCTGGTGCAGATCGTGCTGGACCCGCGGGTGCGCCGCACCCAGCTCGCCGCCTGATGCCGCGCAACCTGCGGCTGGGCCTCGGCCTGCTGGCCGCCTGGATTGCGATGGCGGCGCTGGGGCCGGTGTTGCTGGGGGGCGACCCGACGGAAATGGACCTGCTGAACGCGCTGCATCCGCCCAGCCTGGCGTTCCCGCTGGGCGCCGACAGCCTCGGGCGCGGCGTGCTGACGCGCATCGTGTTCGGGACCCATATCGACCTTGAGATCGGCCTGTTCTCGGTGCTGCCGGCATTCGTCATCGGCACCGTGGTCGGCACCCTCGCCGGCTATTTCGGCGGCATCGGCGACACCTTGGCGATGCGGCTGGTGGACATCGCGGTGGCGTTCCCGTTCTTCGTCGCGGTCATCGCCATCGTCGCGGTGCTGGGACCGGGGCTCACCGACATGTACATCGCCGTGGCCGCGGTGGGCTGGGTCAGCTACGCGCGGATCGCGCGGGCGGAAATCCTGGTGGTGAAGGCCATGGACTACGTGCAGGCGGCCCGGCTGCTCGACGTCGGCACCACGAGACTGCTGGCGCGGCACATCCTGCCCAACGCCATCGTGCAATCTCTCGTCTATGCCAGTTCCGACGTCATCCTCGGCATCTTCCTCGGCAGCTCGCTCGGATTTCTGGGCTTGGGCGCGCAGCCCCCGGCGCCGGAATGGGGGCTGATCATCGCCGACGGCTACAGCTTCGTGAGCCAGGCGCCTTGGGTCAGCTTCTTCCCGGGCGTGGCGATCGTGCTGCTCGCGATCTCGTTCAGCTTGCTGGGCGACGGCCTGGCGGACGCGCTGCGCCCCGAACTGGCGCGCACGTGAACGCGTTGCTGGACGTGCGGGCACTGGGCGTCGGCGCCGGCGACATCCGTTTGGTCGAGGCGGTCTCGTTCAGCGTCGCCGCTGGCGAGGCCTACGGCATCGTGGGCGAATCCGGCTGCGGCAAGAGCACCACCGTCCGCGCGGTCATCCGCCTGCTGGCCGGCCGCCTGCGCGTCACCTCCGGCAGCATCCTGTTCGAGGGAGCCGACCTCGCGCGCCTAGACGAGACAGCGTTGCAGGGCGTGCGCGGCGCCGGCATTGGGATGGTGTTCCAGGACCCGCTGACGGCGCTCAACCCGGTGCTCCCCGTCGGGCGGCAGGTTGGCGAGGGCTTGCGATACCATGGTGAGGCCTCGGGCGCCGATCGCCGCGCACGGATGATGGAGGTGATGCGGCTGGTCGGCCTGCCCGATCCCGCTCGCATTGCCGCCGCCTTTCCGCATGAGCTGTCCGGCGGCCAACGCCAGCGCGTGGCGATCGCCGTGGCGCTGGCCTGCGCGCCGAAGCTGCTGCTGGCCGACGAGCCGACGACGGCGCTGGACGTGACCATCCAGGACCAGATCCTGCGGTTGCTGTCGGAGTTGCGCCGCACGCTGGGCATGGGTCTCGTGCTGGTCACGCACGATTTGGGCGTGGTGGCGCAGACCTGCGATCGGGTCGCGGTGATGTACGCCGGGCGCATCGTCGAGGAGGCAGCCATCGATTGCCTGTTCACGGCACCCGCGCACCCGTACACCGTGGCGCTGCTGGCCTCGATTCCGCGCGGCGCGCGGGCGCGCCACCCATTGCGACCGATCGCGGGGCAGCCGCCCGACCCGGCGCGCCGGCCGCCCGGCTGCCCGTTCGAGCCTCGCTGCCCGCGACGGGTGGAGGTCTGCGCGACCGCCATGCCGCCCTTCAGTGACGGGGTCGCCTGCCACAACCCGGTGCCGCATGGCTGAGCCGGCGCTGCTGCAGGTGGACGCCTTGTTCAAGCGTTTCCCGCTGCGCCGGAGCTTCGCCGATGCCTGGCTGAACCGGCCGCGCCGCGCGGTGCGGGCGGCGCACGGCGTCAGCTTTCGCATCGCCGCCGGCGCGAGCTTCGGCCTCGTGGGCGAGGCGGGCTGCGGCAAGACGCCGGTGGGCCGCATGGTGCTGGGCCTGCGGCCGGCCGATGACGGCGTCATCGCCTTCGAGGGCGAGGACATCGCCCGCATGAATCCGCCGCAACGCCGCGCGCTGCGACGACGGATGCAGATGGTGTTCCAGGACCCGTACTCGTCGCTCAACCCGCGCATGAGGGTGGGTGCCGCGCTGGCCGAGCCGGTCCGGCTGCACGCGGTGGTCGCCCCGGACCAGGTGCGGGCCGAGGTCGCGCGCCTGCTGGACCGCGTGGGCCTGGGTGCCGCGACCGCCCGGCGCTATCCCGCCGAGCTGTCCGGCGGGCAGCGGCAGCGGGTCGGCATCGCCCGGGCGCTCGCGGTGGAGCCGGCGCTCATCATCGCCGACGAGCCGGTGTCGGCGCTCGACGTGTCCGTGCAGGCGCAGATCGTCAACCTGCTGATGGAGCTGCAGGAACGGCTTGGCCTCGCGCTGCTGTTCATCACCCACGACCTGCGGCTGGTGCGGCACATCGCGCACCGGACGGCGGTGATGTACCTCGGCCGCATCGTGGAGACCGGCCCGACCGAGGCGCTGTTCGCGACGCCGCGGCACCCCTACACGCGCGCATTGATCGACGCGGTTCCGCAAATCGCGCCCGGCACCCGCCCGCGCAATGCGGCGGTGCAGGGCGAGCTGCCGAGCGCCATCCTGCCGCCGGCGGGCTGCCCGTTCCACCCCCGTTGCCCGGTCGCCGAGCCGCGCAGCCCCCCCGTCCCCCCCCCCCG
>CAXTVL010000402.1:0-3182 GCA_964247515.1 uncultured Acetobacteraceae bacterium
GGCGCCGCAGCCCACGTCGAGCAGCCGCGCCGCGCCGCCGCCCAGCCCCTCGCGGATGCGGCGGTCGATCCAGCCGACCCGCAGCGGGTTCATCCGGTGCAGCGGCCGCATCGGGCCGTGCGGGTCCCACCATTGCGCCGCCAGCGCGTCGAACCGCGCCACCTCGGCGGCCGAGACCTGGTGGCTTGCCCGCATGTTGCCCGACTCCCGTAGGCTCAGTATGTGTGCGTGCGCCGCACTCCCGGAACCCCTATGGCCCGCATCGTCATGAAGTTCGGCGGCACCTCCGTCGCCGATCTCGACCGCATCCGCAACGTCGCCCGCCGGGTCAAGCGTGAGGTCGAGGGCGGCCACGAGGTCGCGGTGGTGGTCTCCGCCATGGCCGGCGTCACCAACCGACTGGTCGGGTGGTGCCAGGCGCTGTCGCCGCTGCACGACGCCCGCGAGTACGACGCCGTGGTGGCGACCGGCGAGCAGGTGACGGCGGGCCTTACCGCCATCGCATTGCAGGAAATGGGCGTGGACGCGCGCTCCTGGCAAGGCTGGCAGATCCCGCTGCGCACCGACGGCGCGCACGGCAAGGCGCGCATCGACGGCATCGTGGGCGCCGAGCTGGTGCGCCGGATGCGGCTGCCGCAGGTGCCGGTGGTGGCGGGCTTCCAGGGCATCGGCCCGGACAACCGCGTGACCACGCTGGGGCGCGGCGGCTCCGACACCTCGGCGGTGGCGCTGGCGGCGGCGCTGGCGGCGGATCGTTGCGACATCTATACCGATGTCGACGGTGTCTACACGACCGATCCGCGCATTGTGCCGCGCGCGCGCAAGCTCGATAAGATCGCCTACGAGGAGATGCTGGAGCTGGCCTCGGTCGGCGCCAAGGTGCTGCAGACCCGCAGCGTCGAATTGGCGATGAAGGAGCGCGTCAGGGTGCAGGTGCTCTCCAGCTTCGGCGAGCAGACCGGCGGCAGCCTGCCCGGAACGTTGGTGGTGGACGAGGACGAGATCGTGGAGAAGGAAATCGTCTCGGGGATCGCCTATTCGCGCGACGAGGCCAAGGTCACGGTGCAGCACGTGCCCGACCGCCCGGGCATCGCGGCGGCGATCTTCTTCCCGCTGTCGCAGGCCGGCGTCAACGTCGACATGATCGTCCAGAACGTCTCCGCCAGCGGGCTCACCGACATGACCTTCACGGTCAGCCGCGCCGACCTGCCGCGCGCCCGCGCCACGCTGGAGGCGGCGCGCCAGCAGATCGGCTATTCCGGGCTGATCCACGACCCGGACGTGGCCAAGATCAGCGTCGTGGGCGTGGGCATGCGCAGCCACGCCGGCGTCGCCGGCACGATGTTCCAGGCGCTGGCCGACAAGGGCATCAACATCCAGGTGATCTCCACCAGCGAGATCAAGGTCAGCGTGCTGATCGGCGCCGAGTACACCGAACTCGCGGTCCGCGCCCTGCACAGCGCCTACGGCCTCGATGCCGGCTGACGTGATGGCGCCCGACAGGATGGGAGCCGCGCGGGCGCGGCTCGACCGGCTGTGGGCGCGCGGCCGGGCGTTCCTGGGCAGCGAGGTCGCCATCATGGGCGGGGCGATGAGCTGGGTCAGCGAGCGGCATCTGGTCTCGGCCATCTCCAACGCCGGTGGCTTCGGGGTGATCGCCTGCGGCTCGATGGGGCCGGCGCTGCTGGAGGCGGAGATCGCCGCGACCCAGGCGATGACCGGCCGCCCGTTCGGCGTCAACCTCATCACCATGCATCCGCAACTGGACGACCTGGTGCGGGTCTGCGTGGCCGCCGGCGTCACCCATGTCGTGTTGGCCCGTGGCCTGCCACCGGGAGCCGCGGTGCGGGCGGTCAAGGAGGCGGCCAAGCTGGTGTGCTTCGCCCCCGCCCTGGCGCTGGCCCGCCGGCTGGTGCGATCGGGGGCGGACGCGCTGGTGATCGAGGGCAGCGAGGCCGGCGGCCATATCGGCGCGGTCAGCCTCACCGTGCTGGCGCAGGAGATCCTGCCGCACCTGCGCGAGGTGCCGGTGTTCGTGGCCGGCGGATTGGGGCGCGGCGAGGCGATCCTGTCGTTCCTGGAAATGGGGGCGGCCGGCGCGCAGCTCGGCACCCGCTTCGCCGCCAGCGTCGAGAGCGTGGCGCACGAGCGGTTCAAGGCGGCGTTCGTGCGCGCCGCCGCCCGCGACGCGCTGCCCAGCACGCAGCTCGACGCCCGCTTCCCGGTGATCCCGGTGCGCGGCCTGGCCAACGCCGGCAGCCGCCACTTCATCGAGCACCAGGCCGAGACCATCCGCCGCTTCAACGCCGGCGAGCTCTCGCGCGAAGCCGCACAGCTCGGAATCGAGCATTTCTGGGCCGGCGCCCTGCGCCGCGCGGTGATCGAGGGCGACGTCGAGGAGGGCAGCGTCATGGCCGGCCAGTCGGTCGGCATGGTGACTTCGGTGCAGTCGGTCGCGGACGTGATCGCCGAGCTGGTGGGCCAAGCGACGACCGCGCTGGCGACGCGCGCGCACCTCGTCGACTGATGGCGACGGTCCCGCGCCGGCTGATGGCCCGGTTGCGGGAGCTGATGGCGAGCGAGGCCAACCCGCTGCCGGCGCTGGTGCGCGTGGTCGCCGCCGAACTGGTGAGCGAGGTGTGCTCGGTCTACGCCATGCGCCCGGGCGACGTGCTGGAACTGGTCGCCACCGAAGGGCTGCGCGCGGCGGCGGTCGGGCATACGCGGTTGCGCGTGGGCGAGGGCATCGTGGGCCTGGTCGCGGCGACCGCCTTGCCGCTCAACCTGCCCGACGCGCAGAACCACCCCGGCTTCGCCTACCGGCCGGAAACCGGCGAGGACACCTACGCCTCGATGCTGGCGGTGCCGGTGCGCCGCGCCGGGCACGTGACCGGCGTGCTCGCGGTGCAGAACCGGCAGCCACGCCGCTACGAGGCGGATGAGGGCGAGGTGCTGGAGACGGTGGCGATGCTGCTGGCCGAGGTGCTGGCCGCCGCCGGCGCCACCGAGGGCGCTTCCGACAGCCTGGCCGCCAGCGTGCCGCGCCGCTTCGCCGCGGCCCCCCTGGTGCCGGGGGTGGCGATCGGGCCGGTGCTGCGTCTGGGAGCCCGCGCCGCGCCGCGCGAGCTGCTGGCCGACGCCCCGGCGGCGGAGATGGCCCAGCTGACCCAGGCGCTCGACAC
>CAXTVL010000403.1:0-3159 GCA_964247515.1 uncultured Acetobacteraceae bacterium
GCCTGGGCCGACGTGCGGCGCGACATGCGCGGCCGCTACCCGCGCCACCACTGGCCCGACGACCCGGCCACCGCCACGCCGCGGCGGCCGGCGCGGTGACGCAGAAATCTTGCCGCCGTGCCGCAGGCGGGCCATCTCGTGCCATGCTGCCTGCACAACCCGGGTCCGAGCCATGAAGCACCGCGCCGCCGCCCGATCGATGCCCGCCATGCTGTTGGCCGTCGTGATGGCGGGGGCGACGCCGGCCGTGGCGCGCAGCGGGCCGGACAGCTTCGCGCCCTTGGTCAAGCGCATCCTGCCCGCCGTGGTCAACATCGGCGTCACCGAGACGGTCACGGCCAGCGAGGACCCGACCGCGCAACTGCCCCTGGCGCTGCAGCGGCAGTTGCGCGAGCGGCTCGGCCGCAGGCGTCAGCAGGTGCAGGGGGCGGGCTCCGGCTTCATCGTCGATCCCGCCGGCTACATCGTGACCAACAACCACGTGGTCGGCGCCGCCGACCGCATCGTGGTGTCGCTGGCCGACGGCACCGACCTGCCGGCGCGCCTGATCGGCGTCGACGTGCCGACCGACATCGCGCTGATCAAGGTCAATCCGCCGCGCCCGCTCGCCTACGTGGCGTTCGGCGACAGCCGCAACGTCGAGGTGGGCGACTGGGTGCTGGCGGCGGGCAACCCGTTCGGCTTCGGCGGCTCGATCACCGCCGGCATCGTCTCGGCGCGCGGCCGCAACATCGACGAGGGACCGTTCGACGACTTCATCCAGATCGACGCGCCGATCAACCCCGGCAACTCCGGCGGCCCGGTGTTCGACGAGGACGGCCAGGTGATCGGCATGAACACCGCCATCGTCTCGCCCACCGGCAGCTCGGTCGGCATCGGCTTCGCGATCCCCTCGCAGATCGTGAGCCGGGTGGGCGCCGTGCTGCGCCGGGGCGGGCACATCGCGCGCGGCTGGCTCGGCGGCGCGGTGTCCAACGCGGGCGACGCCTCGGCCGGCGGCGTCGGCATCACCGCGGTCGACCGCAACGGGCCGGCCAGCCGCGCCGGGCTGCGCCCGGGCGACCTCGTGGTCGCGGTCGACGGCCAGGCGGTCGCCTCCTCGCGCGAGCTGATCAAGGCGATCTCGGCGATCGTGCCCGGCAGCAGCGTGCGGCTCAGCGTGCGCCGCGGCGGGCAGCCGCTGGACCTCGTGGTCGCGGTCGGCCGGCGGCCGGATGGACAGGGTTAGGGAGTCGCGGATGCGCATACTGGTGGTCGAGGACGACAAGGACGTGGCCGCCTTCGTGCTCAAGGGGCTGCGCGAGGCCGGGCACGTGGCGGAGCACGCCGACAACGGCCGCGACGGGCTGTTCCTCGCCGCGAGCGAGGCGTTCGACGCGATCGTGCTCGACCGGATGCTGCCGGGCGGCGTCGACGGGCTGCGCCTGCTGGAGACGCTGCGCGCCCAGCAGAACCAGACGCCGGTGCTGTTCCTCTCGGCGATGGCGCAGGTCGACGACCGGGTGCGCGGGCTGCAGGCCGGCGGCGACGACTACCTGACCAAGCCGTTCGCCTTCGCCGAGCTGCTGGCGCGCGTCGAGGCGCTGGCGCGGCGCGGCAAGGGCGAGGGGCCCACCACCAAGCTCACCACCGGCGACCTCGAGATGGACCTGCTGTCGCGCGGCGTGCGCCGGGCCGGGCAGAAGATCGACCTGCAGCCGCGCGAGTTCCGGCTGCTCGAGTACCTGATGCGCCACGCGGGGCAGGTCGTGACCCGCACCATGCTGCTGGAGGGCGTGTGGGACTACCATTTCGACCCGCAGACCAACGTGATCGACGTCCACGTCTCGCGGCTGCGGCAGAAGATCGACAAGCCGTTCGCGAGCTCGCTGATCCATACCGTGCGCAACGCCGGCTACATGCTGCGGGCCGATGGCTGAGGCGGCCCAAGCGCTTCAAGCCGCCTCGGCCTGCGCCCGGCCGAGCCGGCTGATCCGCTCGGCCGGGGTGCGGTTCGGGTTGATCTACGCCGGGCTGTTCGCCGCCAGCGCCATGGCGCTGGCGCTGTTCCTGTGGTGGTCGACGGCGGGCCTGCTCGACCGCCAGACCGACGCCGCGATCAACGCCGACACCGTGGGCCTGGCCGAGCGCTACCGCGACAGCGGCCTGCCCGGGCTCGAGGAGAGCATCGAGCAGCGCCTGGCCGACAACATCGACGACGACGCGATCTACCTGCTGACCACCCCCGACATGGCCAAGCTCGCCGGCAACCTCAATCACTGGCCCGGCCGCGTCACCATGCAGCAGGAATGGTTCGGCCTGCCGATCACCCGCGCGGGCGTGCCCGGCGTGGCACGGCTGCGCCAGTTCGTGTTGCCGAGCGGCTACCACCTGCTGGTCGGGCGCGACGTCAAGGTGCGCGCCCAGATGGCCAGCCTGCTGACCGACGGGCTGCTGTGGGCGGCGGTGCTGGTGATCGCGCTCGGCACCGTGGGCGCGTTCGCGGTGCGCGGGCTGTTCCGCTTCACCCTGGCCGACGTCTCGGCCACAGCACTGGCGATCAGCGCCGGCGACCTGTCGCGCCGCGTCCGCGTCGCCGGGCGCGGCGACGAGTTCGACCGCCTGGCCGAGACCATCAACGACATGCTGGACCGCATCGGCCGGCTGATGGACGGCGTGCGCCAGGTGTCCAACGCCATCGCGCACGATCTGCGCACCCCGATCGCCCGCGCCCGCGCCCCGCTCGAGGACGCGGCCCGGCCGGGCGCCCGCGCGCCCGAGCTGCGCGCCGGGATCGAGCGGGCGATCGCCGACCTCGACGACGTGGTGTCGGTGTTCCAGGCACTGCTGCGCATCTCCGAGATCGAGGCCGGGGCGCGCCGGTCGGCGTTTGCCCCGCTCGACGTGTCGCCGCTGCTGCTCGACCTGGTGGAGCTGTACTCGGCCGCCGCCGAGGAGCACGGGCAGCGCCTCACGGTCGCGGTGCCGCCGACGCTGGCGGCGTTCGGCGACCGCGACATGATCCAGCAGGCGGTGGCCAACCTGCTCGACAACGCGCTCAAGTTCTCGCCGCCCGGCCGCGCCAGCTCGGTCGAGGCGGCGTCGCTCAAGGCCAGCGCCGACGCGTCGGGCGGCGGGCGGATCGTGGTGGCCGCCCATGGGCCGGGCCTCCCTGCCGCC
>CAXTVL010000404.1:0-3157 GCA_964247515.1 uncultured Acetobacteraceae bacterium
GCTGGCGGCGGCGCGCAGCCGCTTGGTGCTGGCCTGCGCCCTGGCCGGGGTGACACCGATCGATTCGCCGTTCTTCGACGTGCGCGACCTGGCGGCGCTGGCGCGGGAGACGGCGGACGCGGTGGCGTTCGGCTTCGCGGCCAAGGCGGCGATCCATCCCGGCCAGGGCGGCCCGATCACCCGGGCGCTGACGCCGACGCAGGCGGCGGTCGAGCACGCGAAGGCGGTGCTGGCCGCGAACGCGCGGGGCGTCGGCGTGGTCGATGGCCGGATGATCGACGAGGCCGTGGCGCGCCAGGCACGCCGCACCTTGGCCGCCGCCGGACGCTAGTCGCGCCGCCGCGCCGCGCGGGTCACGGCCCGACCCACCGCGCCTCGACCAGCGCCGGGGCCAGGCGGGCGGCGGCACGGAACTGCCCGCCGTCCGGCTCGAGGCGCAGCACGTCGCCGCTGGAGAGCGCCCCCAGGATGACGGTGAACTGCCGGAACTGTTCCTCGGCGGGGAAGTGCGACTGGTCGTCCGGGTCGGCGATCGGTGTCGCGGGCCCGGCGCGCAGGCCGAACGTGTCGCGGCCCTTGGGCGCCAGCTTGTCCCAGCGCTCGCGCGCCAGCGCGTCGTCGCGATGCAGGCGGGCGGCGCCGTCGAAGCGGAGCTGCAGGTGGTCCTCGCCCGACCAGGCGAGGAAGCTCACCCGCGGCGCGCGGGCGATGTCGCCGGCCTTGCCGGCGCGCGCGTCGGTGTGGATCTCGGCGGTGGCGGTGGCGCGGTCGATGGCGCGCAGCACCACCGTCCGCACCGCCGGGCGCCCGTCGGGCGAGACGGTCGCGAGCTGGATGTTGCGCAGCTCGCCGCTGCGCTCGCGCACCGAATGTTCGAGCGTGGCGAGGGCGGTCTCTATGAAGGACAGGGCGGAGGTTTGCATGACAGCCTAATGGCGGGATGCCCCGTTGGTTGCCCGTGGCTGTCGCGGCGCCATCCGCGCGGCCGCGGCGTCCGGCGGCAAATGTCGATTTCGGTGGCGGAGACGAACCGTCCGCCGCGCCGCTTGACCACCGGGCAGGTCTCCCGCCTCCGTCCGCCGATGCAGGACGCGACTCCCCCGAAGCGCGGCGGCGCCGCGCCGATGCCGGCCGCGTTCGACGACGCCGTGGTGTGGGCCGCCTGGCTGTACTACGCCGACCAGCTCAACCAGAGCGAAGTGGCCAAGGCGCTGGGTGTCTCGCGCGCGACCGTCGTGACCCTGCTGCGCGAGGCGCGCGAGCGCGAGGTGGTGACGATCCGCCTGCGCTCCGAGCTGGTCGCCCGGACCGGCCTCGCGCGACGCCTGGCCGCGCGCCACGGGCTGGCCGACGCGCTGGTCATCCCGGACTTCGACGAGGCCGCGTTGGTCGACCGGCTGGGCGACGCCGCCGCCCGCTTCCTCGGCGGCCGGTTGCGGCCGGGCGACGTGATCGGCGTCGCCTGGGGCCGGACGGTGCTGGCGGCGGCGCAGGCGATGTCGCGCACGCACGCGGTCTCGCCGCTCACCGTGGTCCAGGTCGCCGGCAGCTCGACCGGCGCCTGGGACTTCGCGCCGGAGCTGTGCACCTCCCTGCTGGCCAACCGGCTCGGAGCCCGCTGCTGCAACCTGCTGGCGCCGGCGCTGCTGTCGAGTGCCGCGCTGCGCGATCAGTTGATGGCCGAGCCGATGCTGCTGCGCCAGTTCGAGCTGATCCGCTCCGCCGACCGCATCCTGTTCGGCGTGGGCGACCTGGGCCCGGCCGGGACGCTGCGCAGCTCGGGTTTCGCCACCGCCGCCACGGTCGGGCAGTACGTCGCGGCCGGCGCCCGCGGCGCGGTGATCGGCCGCTTCATCGCCGCCGGCGGCGACCCGGTCGCGGGCGAGCTCGACCGGCGCATGGTCGGCATCACGCTGGCGGAGCTGAAGGCGATCCCCGAGCGCATCTGCGTGGCCGGGGGCGCCGGCAAGCACGACGCGCTGTGCGCGGCGCTGGCGGGAGGCTACGCGACCCATCTGGTGACGGACGCCGCCACCGCGCGACGCCTGCTGTAGCGCCACCGCCGCCCGGCCCGCGCGGGGCGGCGATACGCCATTGCGTCCACGGCGCCGCATGTGGATGTTACGTGTCGGCGAGCGGGTTCGAGCAAGCGGGGGGCGGTAGCGATGACACCTTGCGTCCAGGTCGTGCTGAGCGGGACCCTGACCTTCGGGGTGCCGATCCTGTGGGCGCTGCGCGAACTGGTCGTGCTGCGGCGCCCGCGCAACGATCCCGGCGACGGACCGGACCGCCCGCCATCGCCGCCGGAGCGCGATCCCGACGCCCCGCAGTTGCCGGCCTGCCTGATCCCCAAACGCCAGGCGCTCCGGCCGGCTCGCGCGCCGGAACTGGTGTAGGCCCGCGCGCGTCAGGTACCGTCGACGCGCTGCCCTGGCGCGAGTAAGGCAGGTCGGCATATGTCGAAGTCCGCGCCCCGCGCCGCATGAGTTTCAGCCTCGGCAGCCGCGTCAGGCAACTCCCGGCGGGCGTGCTGCGGCAATGGTGGCCGCAACCGGCGGGCGAGGCCGTCCGGCTCGGGCTCACCGTCGTCGTGGCGATGTTTCTCGCGATGGAGTTCGAGCTGGCGCGGCCGGAATGGGCGGCGTGGACGGTGCTGTCGGTCTCGCTCGCCACCCGCGCCAGCTCGCTCGAGAAATCCGCCTGGCGCGTGGTCGGGACGCTGATCGGCGCCGCGGCGGCGCTGGCGATCACCGCCGCCTTCGCGCAGGACACCTTGGCGTTCGACGTGGCGCTGGCGCTCTGGCTGGGCGCCGCCACGTTCCTGGCCAGCACCGCCCGAAGACAGGATTCCTACGGCTTCGCGCTGATCGGCTTCACCGTCCCGATCGTCACCCTGAGCAACGTGGCCGAGCCGCTCGCCGTGTTCCCGACCGCGGTGGACCGCTGCTCCGCCCTGCTGCTCGGCATCGCCTGCGCCACCGCCTCGGCCGCGCTGGTGTCGGCGGAGGTCGGCGCGGTGCGGCTGCGGCTGGCCGACCGGGTGGAGGGCGCGGCGCGGGCGTGCGCCGAATGGTGGCGGGCCGGGCACGAGCGCGACGACTGGGCCGCGCCCCCGGTGCAGCCGGTGCTGGCGCTGGACGCGGCGGCAACCGACGCG
>CAXTVL010000405.1:0-3151 GCA_964247515.1 uncultured Acetobacteraceae bacterium
GGCGGCCGCATCGTGCAGACCGGCCGGCCGGAGGACATCGTGCTGCGGCCGGAGAACGCCTACGTGCGCGAGTTCGTGCAGCACATGAACCCGCTCAGCGTGCTGACCGGCGCGCACGTCATGCAGGCCGTAGACAGCCTGGAGCGCCGCGACGGCTGGCTGTTGCTGGACGCCTCGGGCCAGTACCGGCTGCAACTGGACGAGGGCGGTGTCGCGAGGCGGCTGCGGGTCGGCGGCGAGGAGTGCGCGCTGGGCACCGGCGGCATGGCGCAGGTCGCGGGCGACACGTCGTTGCGCGACATCATCCGGCTGACGCACGACAGCGGCCATCCGGTGCTGCTGCACGAGGACGGGCGGTTCAGCGGCGTGTGCCGCGCCACGGAGATCATCCGCGCGCTCGGCGTGGTCAGGTAGGGGAGTTCGGACATGCGGCACGTTCTGGCGGCTCTGGCCATCGCGGCGTGCGCCTCGGCGGCGATGGCGGCCGAGGCGCCGTACCGGCTCGCCTACCGGGCCAATCTGCCGGGCGACGGCGGCTGGGACTACGTGAGCTTCGATGCCGGGCGCAAGCTGGTGTTCGTGGGCCGTCCCGGCGGCGTGCTGGTAGTGGCGGCTGCGGACGGGGCGTTGCTCGGGCGCATCGGTTCCGAGCAGGGCAACCACGGCGCGGCCCCGGCCGACGACATCGACCGGGTGTTCACCGCCGAGGGCGACGACGCCGCCATCGGCGTCTATTCGCTCTCGACGTTGCGCCGGCTGCAGACGATCAAGCTGGCCAGCGAGCCCGACGCGCTGCTGTACGATCCCGCGCGCAAATGGCTGCTGGTGATGAGCCGCGAGGGCCGCGACGTGATCGTGATCGACGCGCCGCAAGCCCGCGTGCTGCGCACCATCGACCTGGGCAGCGCGGTCGAGGCGGCGGCGCTCGACGACGCCGGCCAGTTGTGGGTCTACCGGCCGGCGCGCGCCGCGGGCGCCCGGGGCGACCTGCGGGGCCAGGGCACGGCGCGCTGGCCCACGGCGCCCTGCCGGACGCCCAGTTCGCTGGCGCTCGACCGGGTGACGCACCGGCTGTGCGTGGGCGGCCGCAACAAGGTCATGGCGCTGGTCGATGCCGACCGCGGCACGGTGCTGGCGAGCGCCCCGATCGGCGGACTGACCGACAGCCTGGTGTTCGACGCCACCCGCCACCTGGCGGTCAGCGCCAACGGCGAGGGCTTCGCGAGCGTGGTGCCGGAAGCCTCGGCATCGAGCCTCGGTCCCGTGGCCACGCTGCCGACGGCCAGGGCGGCGCGCACCATGGCGCAGGACCCGGCCAGCGGGACGCTGTTCACGGTCGCGGCCGACATCGCCTCGGTCGAGCCGCTGCGGCCGGGCCAGCCGTACCCGGTGGTCCATTACGTACCGGACACGTTCCGCCTGATGGCGTACGCGCCACGCTGACCAGCCGCATCGCTCAGAACGAGCGGTAGACGATGTCCGGCGCCGGCGCCTGCAGCAGCGCCAAGGCGGAGACGGTGATCACCACCAGCACGGTCGCGAACACCGTGCGGGTGTAGCGCGACAGCATCACCGGCCGCTCGGCCAGCGTCACCGCGAGCGCCCGCTCGCGCAGCCATTCCAGCGTCGCCAGGACCAGCGTGGCGCCCAGCAGGACGATGGCCCAGGCCAGCGACAAGGCGAGCGCGCCCATGTCGTGCGCGATCCGCGCGATCTGCCCCCATTGCGACCAGAAGCAGAACAGCGTGAAGGTGAACCAGGTGAAGGTCAGCCCGCGCGCCACCGCGCCGTACAGCGGCCGGGCCGCCAGCGCCCGGTACGGCTTGCGGCCCAGGCGGCGCGCCATGACGATCTGGTACAGCTTGTTGGCGCTGACGCCCAGGCCCTGCAGCGCGCCGAACGCCACGAAGATCGAGCTCTGGCCGTGCCAGACGCCCACCAGGAAGAACGTCACGAAGAACGCCAGGACACCGAGATACGGCTCCGCCGAGACGGACGGGTAGCGCCGCATCAGCGTCACCAGCAGCGGCGTGTAGACGTAGGTCTTGAGCCAGGTCGACAGCGTGATGTGCCAGCGGTTCCAGAAATCGATGAAGCTCTTGGACGAGAACGGCCGGTCGAAGTTCTCCGGCAACTGCATCCCGAAGAACCGTGCCACACCGATCACCACGTCGACGTAGCCGGAGAAGTTGGCGTACAGGAACAACGGGTACGCGACCGCGATCAGCACGCCGCACTCGACCCGCGACCACAGCGGCGCCGTGTCGGACAGCGCCGCCAACGCCTGCGCCTGGATGTCGTGCAGCGCCAGCGCCACGATGGAGACCTTGAAGAAGCCGATCACGATGCGCTCGAGCGCGCGTCCGGCGGCGAACGCGTCGAGCGACAGGCGCCCCTCGCCCTGCATCCGGTCGAAGTCCTGGTAGCGCTGGATCGGCCCCGCCACCAATGCCCGGAAGTCCATCGTGTAGGCCAGGTACGACACGATGCCGACCCGGTGCGGCAGCCTGCCGTCGCGCGCGTCGATGACGAGGTGCAGCACGCGGAAGAACACGTACGACAGGCCGACCAGCAGGTAGCCGGTGGGCAGGAACACCGAGGCGGGCAGGAAGGTGTAGCGCTTGAGCCAGCAGAACGAGAGCAATACGGCCAACAGCGCCAGCGGGAACAGGCGGCGCGTGGCCGGCCGCTCCATCGCCCGCATCCCGACATAGCCCAGCGCCAGGAACGCGGCGTATGGCGCGAACGCCCGCCAGTCGCCGGAGAAGCTGGCCACGAAGCAGGCATTGGCGAGAAGCAGCGCCGCCTGCCGCAGCCGCGCGAAGCCCGCCAGCCAGACCACGAGGGCGGCGACGCCAGCGAACACCAGGAACGAGTACGACGGCACGTTCACGGCGCCGACGCTCCCTGCCGCTCGGCGGTGCGCACGCGGCAAGCGGCGAACGCCGGGAGGTCGGAGAGGAAGCGCCGCGCCACCGCGTTGGCCACGAGCCGCGAGCCCTCGGCGTTGATGTGGCCGTCGACCGCGTAATAGTAGTCGGCCGCGGGGTCGGGCTGGCGGGCGAACTCGGGGGTCGCGTCGATGTCGTCGATGCCGTGCCGCGCGGCGATGCGGGCGATCTCGCGGTCGAACGCCATCGGGTCGATCCCC